>JAKAZS010000013.1 GCA_021815785.1 bacterium | reverse complement strand
TTATAAAGTGATTATTTTACCCTTACTAGTTGATTTAAGTGATCAAGAATTAGCTTTAATTCAGAACTATTTAAAGGATGGCGGTCATATCATATGTTTTAATGGTGGTGGCATTTTAAGCAAAAACGCCACTTGTTTACTAGATTTAATTGGTATCACGCTAAATCAGCAAATTACGGCCAATAAAAGCTTTGATTTAATATTAAATGAAAACGATACTAAAGAAACTTTTAATTTTTCGGTGGGTAGTTCCTTTAATATTGTTAAAACTTTACCAACTTGCCAAATTTTAGCTAATTTTGCTAATTATGATTTAACTTCAGCAGTAAATATGGTACCAGCTATAATTTTAAATAACAAGAATGCGTATCTTGCCTGGTCGCTTGGACTTCAAGGGGATGTAACAAATAATGCCAAACTTACAAGTTTATGTCTATCGGAAATTTATCCTGGCATTACCCAAGAGGCTAGTATTCAAATAAGTTATGCTGAATATCAAACCATTAATCAGGAATTAAACTATCTTCAAAAACGCACTCAAGAAACAATTGCTACCGCCAAACAAGCCGATCTTATGGTACCAATGCCCACAATTGAAAACAATTATAATAATGCTCAAGAATCTGTAAATAAATTTAATACAGCCTATCATGCCAGACAATTTTACCAAGCAAATAAATATTTAAAAGAAGCTAGACAAGATTTTGCCATTGCTTTTGCTCAGGCCATGCCGGTTCGACCGGTCGAAGCTCGCTGTGTCTGGTTGGATAGAGGAACGATTGTTAGCGTAGCTAATCCGCAAGCTATGGCTAAGTTATTTGATCGATTAAGTGAGGCTAATATCAATTGTGTTTATTTTGAAACGAATAATGCTGGCTATGCAATGTATCCAAGTCAAATTGCCCAGCAAAACCCTAATATTAATGGCTTCGATGCCTTAAATGCGGCCATTAATGAAGCCCATAAACGTAATATTGAATTACATGCCTGGTTCTGGATTTTTAATGTTGGTAATACCTTACATAATAAACTTGTAGCTAAACCGCTTGATTTTCCTGGACCAGTATTAACCAGTCATGACCTTATCTGGGGCTTAGCGGGAGTAAATGGATCATTATTACCACCACGTCAACATGAATTTTGGATTGATCCATCTTATGATGAAACGCGTAATTATATTAAAAGTTTAGTACTTGAAGTTGTCAAAAAATATCCCGTTGATGGTATTCAGCTAGACTATATTAGATACCCATTTAATGGCAAAGGTTCGGAAATGGGCTATAATTATTTAGGTCGACAAAAATTTGAAAATGATACTGGCTTTAATTTAGACTGCCTTAATGACGAAGGTTTAAAAGTTTGGCAAGCTTGGAAAATTAATAACATTTCAACTTTTGTCCGAATGATAAGTTCTGAAATACGGCAAATTAAGCCTAATTTAAGAATCTCGGCAGCAGTTTATGCTATGCCAAAACGGATGCGTTTAAATTCGATTCAGCAGGAATGGGAAACCTGGGTTAAAAATGGCTGGATTGATACAGTTAATCCTATGACTTATGTGACTAAAGCTAGTGAATTAAGCAATATGGCCTCATACGTTCGGGAAGAATCCAATGACTTGGCTCTGGTTTATCCTGGCTTATCCATACGTCAATTAGATATTGCTTCATTAATTGAACAATTAGATACATCTAGAGTCGTAGGTACTTTAGGTACTACATTATTTGCTGTAGCCCAATTGGATGATGATAAAATACGTTTGTTAAAACTTGGCCCATATCGAAAACCAACTGTTTTAACACCTCAGTCTCAACCTATTGAAGCTACTAAATTATTATTTAAAGATTTTAGTACTATGGTTTATAAATATCTTCAGGACCCCCATAAACATATTATGTCAGACCAAGCTAGTACTAATGATGTATTGTATAAAATTCGCGTAATTCAAAGTAAATTAGATAAAATGGATAATAATGCCAATTCTACTCAGATTGATGATGTTGCTAGTGATATTAAAATCTTAGCCGATACCGTAAATAACTGGTTAAGGTTAGAAGCCTTTATTAAACGTGGATTTCGTGCTCAATATATTGCTAATTATTTAACGCAAGTTTCATCAATTTTATCTTATGCTGAACAAAAATCCTTAAGTAAAGAAAATAAAATTTCGGTTAAGTATTAATTACGATTGGGTGTTATTAATTTAAATTGGTATATGTCTTTAAGATAATTTAAAATACCAATGGCAATAACTACACCAATAACAAAATCTGTTTACAAGCCAGTTAAGATTTGTCAAATTATAATGACCAAAATCAATTTAATTCTTTAACTGATTTCAATGTAGATAATGATGCCTGGAACTCAGTATAATACATTGCCAAACCAAGTCAAACGATGTCAAAAAATAATTTTATTTACGATATTTGGGCGCATTATCAATCACAAATTTAGGAATGTAAAAGGGTGGGTTGCTTTGGGGGTCTGGTAAATTTGGATATAATTGATTCGTATATTTATTAAAGGCATCATATAAATCATTAGCTCTTTTAGTATAATCTAGGGAAATACCAGGACTAAAAGGGCTGGATTGGCCATTTTTTGGTTGATCCATTAAATAGTATAGATCAGATCCATCAGCATATTTATACATGCCGTTGGCCTGGACTTGATTTGAATTATTTGCCCTATTGGTGCGGAAAGAATTAAAAAATGAATTAGAGCCAAAATTATAGTTTTGCGTAATGAGTTTATCTTCATTTTTGGCTAAGGAAAAATTACTTTGGTTAATTAAATTATTATTCACTATGTTATAGTCGGTATTAGCATAATCTAAATTAGCATAAACATTGTTAGTGATTAAATTTATAATTATATTGAAGTAAATGAGACTAATTATTTTCATTGTTTTTTAAGGGTTATAGTAACTAGGAATTTGATTAGCAGGAAACGGTGCTATCGTAGTATTGGTTGGTTTGCTTAAAGGTGTGGCATCGTAACTAGGAATTTGCTTAGCAGGAAACGGTGCTATCGTAGTATTGGTTGGTTTGCTTAAAGGCGTGGCATCGTAACTAGGAATTTGCTTAGCTGAAAATGGAGCTGGTCCTGGGACAGGTTTTTGGGGAACGGCTTTAGGTACGGTTTCTATATGAATATAATGCGCTCCTGGATAGTATTTACGAGTATAAGGATTGGCATTATAATCAGCAACATTTTGTTCATACTGTTGTTGTTCTTTAATATTTTCAGCCTGCCAGGAGCCCATTGAACTATTAATTGATTTAGCCTTATAATTACTATTTTTGGTAAATAAATTAGCGGTATATTTAAAACAATCCTGGGCTTGGTTATAAGAGCCCCGCATGGCAGCTAATATCCCTTCGCCAAAATTCCAGACTGGATTTTTCGGTTCGAGCTGGAGTAAATAACCATAATAAGCATAACAGGTATTATAATAACGATTATCATTAGGGTTAGCATTGCAATAAGCAACCATATCACTTATTAGTCCACGATAAAAATTAACTAACGTTTTTTGGTCTAAAATTCCTGCTACTGAGCCAATGTCAAAACACATATTAAGTTCTTCATCGATTAATTTTTGTAATTGATTAGAATTACGATATTCAATACATTTAGCCATGGCTTTATTGATTTTTAAATCAGTGTTTGTAGAAATATTAGTTAGACATTGTTGTTGGTTTAAGACAATTTGTTGACCAAAAGCGTTTAAATTAATATTATTACTCAATACACTAAAGTTAATTAAAATTAGTAAAAGCCGATTATGAAATTTAGTCATGTAATATAATTATCCTGAATTTAATTTTTTTTTTACAGAAGAAAGCTAAATTATCAATATTAATTTTAAACAGTATAGTTAAATTGCTTTTTAAATTAATTATTTAAATTATATAAAATAGCTATGCTTTAGGCAACAATTTCTTTTAAATAAAAATCAACCATTTCTTTGGGGTTACCATCATTAATAACTTCACCTTTATGTAACACTAAAACCCGATTGCATAAATCAACAATTTTTTGGGTATCATGTGATACCAACATTACAATTTGTGAATTAGTAAATAAAGCTTTCATCCGATTGGTTGCCTTGTTAACAAAATGAGCGTCACCTGTGGCAAAAATTTCATCGACAATTAAAATTTCTGGATCAACAATTGTTCCGATTGAAAAGGCTAGACGTCCATGCATCCCTGAAGAATAATATTTAATGGGTAAGTCAATAAATTCACCTAATTCAGAAAAATCAATAATTTCTTGTTCCAGTGACTTCATTTGTTTGTAAGATCGGCCAAGTAAAGCCCCATTAAGAAAAATATTTTCGCGACCACTTAATTCAGCATCAAAACCTGTGCCCAGTTCAATTAAAGGGGTTAATTTACCCCGCACATGAACGTTGCCATATTTAGGCGGGTAAATTCCCACAATCATTTTAAGTAAAGTAGACTTACCAGCTCCATTTAAGCCAACCAAACCAACTCTGTCGCCACCACGCAAACTTAAATTGATATTTTTCAAAGCATCAAATTCAGTGATTTCGGCAATATCTGGTTTGGGCTTAAATCTTGAAAGTATGGCCTCTTTTAAGGCTGGAGATCGATTTTTATAGATGCGAAACTTGAGCCAGGCATTTTCAATTTCAATATATACTTTATCGCTTATCATTAAATTTAACCTATGCCTTTAAAGTCTAAAAATTATATCACTTTCGGTTTTCTTTAACAGGGAAAAACCCATGAACAATACAATAACCGCAATAGCACTAGGAATTAACCAGTCTTTGGCTTGAGGAAAATGACCATCACAAATAATGATGCGAAATAAATTAATAAAATAATAAAATGGATTTAATTTAAATAAAAATAAATATTTAGGTGGCACAACATTTAATGGATAACAAATGGGGACTAAATAAAAGAACGCTTGGAGCAATTGTCTAGTTATATGGGTAAGGTCGCGAAAATAAACGGTGCTTATAGCTAAAAACAAGGCAGAGCCAAGGTTAAAGGCATAAAGAATGGCTATGGCTAAGGGCAAAGTTAATAAACTAAAGCTTAAATGCATGCCTAAGGCTAAAGCGAGAAACATTAAACTACTTAAACTAAAGATAAAATTAACGGCCTCAGTTGAAACAATAACTAAAGGGAAAAATAGTTTAGGAATGTAAACTTTTTTTAGAAAGCCTTCGGCATCTACTAATGATAAACTTCCTCCAGTTATGGAATCGAGCAAAAATGACCAGGGTAAAATGCCGGTAAATATATATATACCAAACTCTTTGGGGTTATTATGGAAAAGTAAAGAAAACACCGTAGTCATGACAACCATGGTTGTTAATGGGTTAAGTAAACTCCAGGCAAAGCCAAGCACTGACCGTCGATAACGTCTACGTAAACTATTAACGACGAATGAAGTTAAGGCAAATTTTAAATTAGATAATTCAAATAACGAACGTTTAAGAAAGTTTATAAATGATTCAGATTTTGGTTTGATAAGATTTTGCGCTATTAATTCCTCAGCTGACAAATTTGCTGAAGCGTTAATATTTGAAGAGTTTTCTTGGGATAATACCATTATTTTTTAATGATTATTAGTTTAGGCTTAACAAAGCTAGAAATCTTTGATATGCTTGAAAATAGATAACCTAATAATTATATACAATAATTCATTAAAACAAATAAATAGTTAAAATTTTCTAGCCTAAAAAAGAATAAAAATTTATGATATTTGGACAAAATAAACCTAACCATGAAACATTAATAACCTTACCTAGCCGTGTGGGTCGACCACAAATGGCTGAATTAATGTTTGTCCTCAAACAATCAAGAGGAAATCCTGGAGCAGTTATTGAACTGGCTTGGTCGGATAATCTGGTGAATAAAAATTATATGATTCACTGCTTTATTCAAAAAGGACAAGCAAATCCACTTTGGACGGTGTGGATGGTTGTCAATCAGAATAAAACTCCATTACTTAAAAACGAAACTAGTGATGTCAATATTATTAATGACTGTCTTTATAAAATTGAATCAATCCAACAAGAAATTGTTGCTAATAATCCACCAGCGCCAAGTTTTCCTGGATCGATAGCCTTAGGTAATGAAAGTAACAATAATTTTGCAGTCGAAAAACCAGTCAGTTCAACTTTTCCAACACCATCACCACAACGCCAGTTAAATGAAAACTTAAGCCTTGAAGACAAATTACTATCGACTAGTTCAGTACTTGAAGGAAATTTAAGTCAAATGCCTATGCAGTCATTGATACAGTCAGTGGCAAATGCTAAATTATCGGGGAAACTAGAAATTTTGTCCAGCGACAACAAATCCGAAATTTTCTTTGAAAATGGTATCCCTTATCATGCTTATCTAATGGGTGAAATCGGGTCAAGTGCGATTAAAGACGTTTTTACCTGGGCAAATGGAGATTATATATTTTTAACAGATGATAAATCTAGCCACCGCACGGTTGACAAAGATTTAATTTCGTTAATAGCTGAAGGATTAGCTTTAGCTGAACAGAAACATCGACTGGAACAGTCTGGTTTAGCCTATGATACCGTAATTTCATTAGCTAAAACAAAAATCAATGAAAGCGAACTTAAAACCATGTTGGTCAAAGGTGTACCCATTGATTTTAATATTCAAAAACAACTGTTTCAACATTTAAGTGTTCATAGTTCAATTACTTTACAGGAATTATTACGAGACACTAGTTTAGCAAGTGATCAATGGATTCCGACTTTATATAATTTTCTTAATTCCGGCTTAATTGAATTTCGGATTTTACCACCAGAGAAAAAACCCCTGGAATTTATCCCCCAAGGTGTTGATTATGTTAAAGACGTTGTCAAATCAATGCAAAATGCTGAGACCAAAATGCTGTATTTTGGTCCAGGTTTATATTTTTTAGAGTACGAATATTATCGCTTTAAATATTATGGCTATCCTATGGCAGTAACTATATTTAGTATATTAGTTAATCAAGATAAATCCCTTAATAAATATGAAGCTTTACCACCTCAAGGTGAAAATATTATGCTTAAACGGATTGAACTGGTAAAACGTCCACTGGATACTGTTTGTCATGTGCGGCCTGGTGAATATATGATTATTATGCCTAATTCTAAAATATCCCAGGCGGCTTTTGTAACCAATCGAATTTGGCAGACTCTATGTGCTACACCAATTTTACCAGGTATTGATAAAAAGAATATCAAAGCGGCTTTTGGCATAGCTTCTTTGCCCCATGATGGTATTAGCCTGGAAGAATTGGTTAATTCTGCGTATAACGCTATGAAATTATCCTATCAAGGTAATTTCCCGATTTTAATGTCACCAGGTCGGATTAAAAATGAATGAATAATAGTCTTTCTCCAAGCGATCCTCATAAACCTCCTAATCCAAAAAATGAAACTTCAATTCGCATTGGTGAGCTATTAATTTTAAGTGGTGTTATTAATGAAAAAAAATGGGAAGGCGTTTTAACTTTTGCTAATCAGATGCGATTACCAGTTGGTAAGGTTTTATGTTTACAAGGACATTTGACCGATGATCGTTTAAGAGATGCTTTGACGGTGCAATCATATATTAGAGATAGAATACTTAGTCTTGATAATGGAATCAAGGCTTTAAAGCTATCGATTAGTGAAGGACTCGACTTAGATACAGCGATCAAAAAATTAGGCTGGATTAGTGTAGGTACTGAAGCCTATCAAACTAATAAAATTGGTGAATTAGCAATTGAATGTAATCTTATTACCAAAAGTGAATTACGTGAAGGGCTTAAAGCTAGTAACGAATCAGGTTTGCCTTTAGGAATTGTGTTAACTGATTTAGGATATTTAAACCAGGATTTAAAAAATAAACTATTAATAATTCAAAAACTAATTCGTAGTCAGCAAATAGATCGACACACTGGAGTCCAGATTATTCGAGCTATGCGTAATAATAATTTATCTTTTCGTGAATGTCTTATGCTCTACAATATTGATTATGATACCATAATTGATATCAAAAAATTAGAAGAGTTATTGTTAAGATCTAATATTATTAACATTACTGATTTAGCCTCAGCGGAAGAAATCATTATTCAAAATGATCAACAAATTCAGGATGTCTTAGTAGAAAATGGTTATCTTACCCCGAAAATTCTCGAATATGCTAAATATCTTTTGCAATTAATTGAAGAGGGTTCTATATACCTAGATCACGCCGTAATGATTTTAAAAAAGCTAACTATAACGCAATTGAGTCTTGAAGAAGTTATTGATGAAATATTAAATAGTGAAAATAATGAATCAACTAGCCTTAAATTTGCCCAGTTTTTAATTGCTTGTAATATTATTACGCAAAAACAAAGTGATGAAGTTTTTAAGTATGCGCTTGATAACAAATTAAGTTTTAACAATGCACTAAAAAACTTAAATATTATCAGTGAATTTATCTTAAACCAGGCTGAATTTTTAAATAACCTACTATGTCTAACACTTTTAGACCCTGAACAGGCTAAAATTATTTTATATTATTCTTTAGAAAATAATATTAATGCTAATGAAGCAATAAAGTTATTTGGCTGGGTTATTACTGATAATTAATTTTTTACAGGCAAAATAATCATAATAGTAGTGCCACGGTTAGCGCCAGAATCTATCATTATTTTAATACCCATTCGCTCAGCATTAGTCTTAGCCATATACAGGGAAAGTCTTTCCCCATAAGTTTCTTCATGATGTTTTTCCGGAATAAAGCCAGCAAAAAATTCTAAGGTTTCTTCAGGGTTTAAAGCTGGACCAGAACTTATGATTGAGATTTTAAGCTCTTGACCTTTTACAACATTTTCAATGCGAACTCTGCCACCGGCACTAGTCATATTAATAATTTTTTCTAACAGGGGAATAATAATCCCTTTAATATTACTACTGTTACCATTTAAGGCTGGAAGCCCTAGCGGTGATTTAAGATCTAGCGATAACTGACGCTGTCGGGCAAGATTAGCCGTTTCTTCAAGACATTCCGACATTAATCGGGTAACTGCGATTGATTCACGAGGTTCAACTTTGGTTGGTACCATTCCTCCATAAGCCATAATCAGGCTGTCGACCAAGGCTAAAATATTCATAATGTTTTCATTTAGCTGTAAAAGATTTTGCCCAATAACTGGAGGGATATTGGCTTTGATTATTTTAAGCAAATTATCAAGGCTGTCCTTGCTTTCGAGTAAACTTTGCCTAATGGAATTAGTTAAAATAGAAGTAAATTCACCCTTAAGCCTCGATGGTTCAACTTGAGTAGTTTTATCCAGTAAAATCATTAATTCAGTACTTTGGTTATTTAAAACCGGCAAAGTTATTTTAATACCTATGACTTCGCGGTATTCTTGATTTTCAAAATTATAAACTATATATTCATCATCTGAATTTAGCGAATTTTGAGGATTTTTTTTGTTACTGACTTTTAAAAAATCATAGACTGATTTACCTAAAATTTCATTTTCCTTAAGTCCTAACCATTGAAGAAAAATTTGGTTAGCTAGAATTATGCTTTGACGATTATCCGTTACCACCATACCATCAAAACTTTGATGGATTATCGTATCAATAGTTTGCTGTAAATTATTTACACGTTGATTAGCAATATCATTTAAATTAGTTATTTCCGATAACTGTTTAGTTTGCACCGAAAACTGTTTGTTAAGATTAGCTAATTGATCACTTAAAGATTTAACCTGTTTAGTATCTTCACTGTGATGAGTTTCTTCTTTTGGTAAAACCTGATTCTTTATGTTATTAATACTCGTTCTTAAACTGCTAACGCTAGTATCCATATTTTCAGCTAAAACAAGCCATTGGCCACTTAAACCTTTAAGCGGTGGCACATCATCTTGATATTTACTTAATTTTTGAGCATGATTTATAAGTTTTTTTAAGGGAGCTGAAATTGAATTGCTAATTACCACAGCTGATATAAGACTAATTAAACAGGCTATAGCAGAAAAGGCTAGGCTCGCAATTAAAATAGCCAGTAAAGTATCATTTATAGAATTTAGTTTGGTCGTAAAAAATAAATAACCACACGGATTCTGGACATTACCACTATCCAAAGGCTGAAGAAACCACCAACGGCTGTCTGATTCAAAACCAAAGATACCGGGGCTATTAGGCATTAAGTTGAGATTTTTCGAGTTTAGTAAAGTTGAAAAATTTATCGTGTTGTTGGAAAGGTTTTGTAATAAATTTAGCCTGGCTGTTAATAAATCAGTGGTTGAAGCAACAATTTTTTTACTTTTGGTTGAATATACAACTAAGTCAATATTACTAACCGGATTATTTTTCATAAAAGTAAGCGCAGTTGAGCAACTTGCTAAAAATTCATTATTGATTGGCTGACTTACAATAATTGCTCCGGTTAAGGTATTATCTTCCATTATCGGTACTGCTGAACTTAAAAATATTACTCCAGTTGGACCAAAACTGGTATAACCATGATAATCTTTTTCGCGGGTTAGCACTAATCGGATTGTCTCACTATCTTTTTTAATGGAATAATTAAATTTAGAAGGGGTATCGGTGCTAGCTAAAACCTGGCCATCTCGGTTAACTATCGTTACACAGCCAGTATTATTGAATTTATTTAAATAACCCTGTAATAAAGTTATTAATTTAGTTGAATCATCAAGACCGTTAATAACATTGCTGTCTTTAGCAATTAGATTAGCTAAATTGGCATTATTATTTTCAACCTGGATGAGTAATTTAAATAAATCATCTTTAGCAATTTGAATTTTTTGGCTGGCATTAAATTTTTCACCTTGACTTAATAAAAACCAAGAACCACCTAAAATTCCAACCAACATGATGATAATCACGGTTAGGTAAGATAGGAATGTTTTAACACCAGTACTCAAGATGAAATCACTTTTTACAAACTAAATTAACTTTAATTCTCTATAAGAAGTTTAACCTTAAATTAAAATTTAGGCTATAAAAGTATAATTTAATTAGGTTACTCTTGTAAATTTGTCTTAAGCTTTCGGTATTCAGCCTGAACTTGAATAGCTCGGATAAGTTGGTTTGGTCCACAATAACCAAGTTCAAGAAAAATTTGTCCAAGGGTTTTAGGTTCTTTATTATTTTCTTTGTCTTGTTTTTGAATAAACAAAGCTTCATCAAGTTGGTATATAGTTATATAGCCAAGTTCAACAAGAATTTGGCCAATTAAAGTCTTGTCATTAACTTGACTATATTTTGTTGATTTAGCTGTCGAACTTTTAACTGGTTTAGATTTCATAAATAGAAAAGATTAATAATATTAGTAATAAGTTTAGACCGCTGTATACACCCCATTAAGAAAGCTTATGGCTGCTAGGTTTCCCTCCTGACCAGGTTCACTACCAATGGCCGTATCCAGCGATCCTAATAATTATTATAAACTATAATTGAATTTTTGAACAAATATTTGCCAGTTTATAATATAAAATTTGGCAAATATTAAATTATTCTTATGTAGCCTGAAAATCCTGACCACTTTCACCACTATTCCAGCGTAAGAGTTCGCGCCGCCATTCTAAATCAGCTTGAGCCTCTAAAATTAATTCGTTAAGACCCTGAAAATCAGCAAAGGCTAGATCAATGGCTACACCTAAGTCAAAAGTTAATTTAATTCGTTCACAATTAGGGGTACAAGCTAGGCAAACTACATGGTCCGGACCACAAACTTCAAACAATTGACTATCATCACATTGTAGGGGATCTTTTTTCCACAATATGTAGTCCATCAATTCTTCATTCTCATTGGATTCCTGAATTAATAAAACTAAGGCTCCATATTGATTACTA
This sequence comes from bacterium, assembly GCA_021815785.1. Classification (GTDB taxonomy): domain Bacteria; phylum Cyanobacteriota; class Vampirovibrionia; order Obscuribacterales; family JAKAZS01; genus JAKAZS01. The sequence continues at coordinate 30,782 of JAKAZS010000013.1, read as the reverse complement.
TTAAGATATATAGTGATTTCCTGTCTTCTTAAATCCAGGGCAAATTCACCATTTTCTTTGTCAAGATACAAATCAGCATAAGCATTAGCAAAACTAATTTGATATTGTGAACTGGTTTTCATTTATATAATCCTTAAAGTTAATTATAAATTAGCTTTATTTATGTACCTAATTAAATCTTTGGTGTGGTAAGAAATTATAATATCAGCACCAGCTCGAAAAATCGAGGTTAAAATTTCTAAAGTAATTTTTTCCTCATCAATCCAGCCTTTTAAACTAGCAGCTTTGACCATAGCATATTCGCCAGATACATTATAGGCTGCTACTGGGTAATTAAAGTTGTTTTTGGCTTGGTTAATGACATCAAGATAACTTAATGCTGGTTTAACCATGATTATGTCAGCTCCTTCTTTAATATCTTGCTCGATTTCCCTTATGGCTTCCCGGCTATTGCGAACATCCATCTGATAGCTAGCTCGATTGCCAAATTGAGGAGTTGATTCAGCCGCTTCGCGAAATGGAGCATAAAATCCTGATGCATATTTAGCGCTATAGGCCATAATCGGAATATGTTCAAAATGCGCTTCATCAAGTTTTTGGCGAATAAAGCCAATGCGATTGTCCATCATATCAGATGGGGCAATCATATCAGCTCCAGCGCTGGCCTGTGAGACGGCTGCTTTAGCTAATAATTCAAGACTGGGGTCATTTAAAATATGTTCGCCATCAATTAAGCCACAGTGACCGTGTGATGTAAATTCACAAAGACAGGTATCGCTTATGACTAATAATTGAGGGAATTCAGCCTTTATGGCTTTAATGGCTCTTTGGACAATTCCTTTAGAACTATAGGCCTCACTAGCCAACTCATCTTTAGTAGTGGGAATGCCAAATAATATAACTGATTTTAGACCATTTTTAACTAAACTATCGATTTCTTTTAAAGTATAATTTATATCTTGTTGATAAATTCCCGGCATCGATTCAATTTCTTTTTTAAACCCCGGTTTATCTACAACAAACATGGGGTAAATAAATTTATTTAAATTAAGGCTAGATTCAGCATACATATCACGAAGCACTTGATTTGATCGTAAACGTCTAAACCGAAAAGTGTTTTCAATATTAGATAAGGTGAGCAATTGATTAGACATAGGCTGTAAATGTAAATATTTATATGGGCGGATAAGGAAAAATCATTAAATCTGAAAATATTTTACCATCTAAGTAGTTTGAATCGTTCCATATCGACAGATGCCATGAATCGATAAATTGAAAGTACTATAGCCAAACCAACAGCTGCTTCAGCAGCGGCCACTGTAAGGACAAAAATAGCAAATACCTGGCCTTTTAATTCAATAGGGTCAATATATTGGGCAAAAGCTACTAAATTAATATTGACAGCGTTAAGCATTAATTCAATCGACATTAAAACTCGAACGGCATTTCTGGATACGGTGAGTCCGTAAATACCGATACTAAAAAGTACGGCTGAAAAAATTAAATATTTATTTAAACTGCTTTGATGAAAGGAAAGAATAAAAAATGACATCGTGATACCAGCAATAACAATCGTCTTAATATTGGCACGCATCGCACAGGCTAAATAGCCAAGGATAACAATTATAATAAACAAACATATTTCCAGATAATTAAAATTCATGATTTTTTCAATAAACCCGGTTGCATATGTTATAGCCATAAGTGAAGTAAAAAAAGTAAAGCTTAAACCAATAAAGTCGGATAATTGCCTTGGTTTTACAGTGGCTACAGTTTGATCGTTCATTTTCTAAACCTCAATATTGATGATTAACTAAATTATTTTTTGCTACTGGTTATTAAATTGTCTTCATTGGTTTGCACTGGAGACTTTTTGGTTACGGACTGATTGTGTTTAGCTATCATTATGGCACCAATGAGAGCTGATAATAACAGTAATGATGCAAATTCAAAAGGAATTGAATACCCAGTCATAAGTTGGGCACCGATAACTTTAACACTATCGATTCCAGAAATTTCGGGTCTAACTGGCCATGATTCACTTTTAATGGCCGTGAATAAAGTAAAGAAAACAGCTAAGCTTAGGAAAAAACCGGAGATTTTACTATCGTCTAAATCTAATTCATTTAAGCTTTCTAATTTTGGACTGGTTAACATTAAGGCAATAACAACAACTAACGTTATGCCAACAGCGTAAATCATTAATTGAGCTAAAGCAATAAATTGGGCTTGTAAAAGCAAAAACATGGCACAAATAGTTCCAAATAAGCCAATAAGCATAAAGCCACTTCTGATGATTACTTTATCCATAATGACGCCAATTGCCATAGGAAAAGAGATAAAGGCAATTATGTAGAAAATAATGTCAATAAAGTGACCATTAGTATAGTTTGTAAGTAGATCAAACGTCATTTATTTACCTCTTTTTAGCTATTTTATATCGTTATCAGTTGACTTAATATCAGTTTCTTCTAGTTTTGCCTCAGTTTTAACTTCTTCTGGCTTACTTTCAGTTTTAGCTTCTTCTGGCTTACTTTCAGTTTTAGCTTCTTCTGGTTTACTTTCAGTTTTAGCTTCGGCTGGTTTACTTTCAGTTTTAACTTCGGCTGGCTTACTTTCAGTTTTAGCTTCTTCTGGTTTACTTTCAGTTTTAACTTCGGCTGGCTTACTTTCAGTTTTAGCTTCGGCTGGTTTAACTGTACTTGTTGCTGGCGTAACTGTTACAGCAGGTTTAGTAGGTTTAGGCTTGGGTAAGGCAATTTCTTTGGCTGCAAAATAATGGCTGGATTCGCCTTGAGTAAGTGTAAGTTTACGAATGTCATAAACTAATGCTTCTCTACTATAATCAGCCATTTCAAAATCATTAGTATTTATAATACAGTCGGTTGGACAAACTTCTGTGCACAAGCCACAAAACATACATAGACCGTGATCAATTTTAAAATCAATCAATTCAAGTTTATTGGTTTCAGGGCTTTTATGAGCAGTTATTTCAATACATTTATCCGGACAAACCCGTTCACACTGACGGCACGAAATACATAAATGCTCATTGGTTTCTGGGTTGACGTTTAAAGCTAGCCTGCCGCGAAAATGCGGTGGCAATGGTGGCATTGTATCGGGGTATTCTTTAGTGGTAGGAATTCTTAAACTGTGAACCGCAACAGTCTTTAAACCACGTAGAACTTGATATATACTATCTTTAGCTCTAGTAATTAGGTTAGACATTGGTATTGATTACTCCTTTGGCGAAAATAACTATGAAAAAAACAAGTAGGGATAAGGGAATTAGTCTTTTCCAACCAAAATCCATTAACTGATCAATTTTAAATCGAGGTAATGTACCTCGCACTAATACGGCAAAGAAAACCAGGCTATAGGTTTTAACAATCATCCAGACTACCGACCAGAAGGTAATGGGATTAATTAAATGAATTTGATTAATCAACGGCGACAAAGCTTGCGTAATTGCATTAATAGTTTGTGGGATGAAAGTTACATTTTTAAATAGGTAATCAATTAAAAACTGAGGAATTGGGTTATTCCCAGCACCTAAAAACATTATGGTAGCGATACTGGAAACAATAAATAAGTTCGTAAATTCAGCCAGAAAAAATATGGCAAATTTAATTCCACTATATTCAGTGTTATAACCGCTTACCAATTCACTTTCGGCTTCAGGAAGATCAAATGGGATTCGGTTTACTTCTGCACAGGCAGCTGTAATATACATGAAAAAAGCAATTATTGTTGAAACAACAAGTCCAGCTATGGCAATTACGGTTAGAATCCATTGATTACTTGGATAATATGCCTGTAAAATATCGTTAGCATTTGACGAGCCATTAATTAATGCATTAAAATATTTATCCAAGCCATTTAAAGCTCCACCGCCAAATATATTCCAGTTAAGAAAACCACCGGTTTGCCGGCTAGCAATTTCTACAACATTTAAACTTTGATTTAAATAACAAATTGTAACTAAGGATAACACCAAGGGGATTTCATAACTTATAGCCTGAGCTGCACTTCTAAGACCACCAACTAATGAATATTTATTATTACTGGCCCAGCCACCCATAACTATTCCAACAACTGGCACAGATGACGCCGCAATGATAAAAAAGATTCCGGTGGGTAAATTAGTAATGGCAAATAAGTCATTGTTACCAGTTATAGCTGCTAATAAAGGTATTGAACCAAAAATGGATGGTGCAAAAAAGATAATTGGGGCTAGTGTAAATAACCAGGCATCAGCACCGGTAGGAATAATATCTTCTTTAAATAACAATTTAACAGCATCAGCAGCGGTTTGTAAAAGTCCATCTGGACCAACTCGATTTGGTCCCATGCGCACGGTGAATAAGGCTAGTCCGCGGCGTTCAACTAAAACCATAAACATGGCATTAATCGGGATAAAAACTAAGATAGCAATAACTGGTGTTAAATACTGACAAATTTGCGCAAGTAACGCAAATATTTCATTTTCACCTAAATGTAAGAGTAAAGTTGGTATTAAGACACCAACAACAAAACAAGCCCCCCAAACACTGCCAAAGATTATCGTAAGCCAAATTAAGGTTAATCTTGTAAATTTAAATAATTCTGCACTATTTGCTAACATTTTTTATCCTTTATTAACTTAATTTCTGTGTGTAATTTTTATCATATGTTTAGTGTAAATTTCCATGAAATTGACTCCTCATTAATCAAGTAGTTCTAACGATCAACGTCAGGTAAAATAACATCGATTGAACCAAATATAGCCATAATATCGGAAATTGGTCGCCCAATCAATAAACTTGGTAAAACGGCAAGATTACAAAAAGAAGGATTGCGCCATCTGATACGATAGGCTTTATCAGACCCATTTGATATGACATAACAGCCTAAAACACCTCGTGGTGATTCTATTGCTGCAAAACCCTCACCAGCTTTAATTCTCAAACCAGCAATTTGTTTTTTACCTAAAATTTCACCTTCAGGCATTTTGTCGAGGCATTGATTAATTAAATTATTTGATTGACGCATTTCTAAAATACGACACATGTATCGATCCCAGGTATCACCTTGATTTTGGCCAAGTGGTATTTCAAAATTCAATTCAGGATAAATACCATAAGGACGAGTTTTGCGTAAATCATAATTAATCCCCGACCCCCGAATTGATGGTCCAGTTACGCCATAGTCCATTGCTACAGATTTGTCTAATATGCCAACGCCTTTAGTACGTTTCAAAACAATCGGATTTTGGGTTACAATTGCTTCATATTCATTGATACGATCAGGAAATTCGGCCGTAAATTTGCGCACTTTTTCAAACCATGATTGTTTAGGATCGCGCTGAACACCACCAATACGAATATAGTTAAACATCATACGTTGACCAGCAATTTCTTCAAATAAATCTAAAAGCTTTTCGCGTTCACGAAAAGGATAAAAAGGAAAGCCAAATAAAGCCCCTAAATCGATTAAGAATGTACCCAACCAGAGTAAGTGCGATGATATCCGATTCATTTCACAAACGAGCGCTCTCAAGTATTGCGCTCGTGGCGGAATTTGACAACCATCAATTTGTTCGCAAGCATGCGCAAAGGCTAAGGATGTAAACATTCCGGATAAATAATCTACACGATCAATTAAAGCCTGATATTGAAAAAGGGTGCGGTTTTGACCTTGCCATTCTTGAGCCCGATGTAAATGACCAATTACTGGTTCTACATGTCTTACAATTTCACCATCAAGTTTTAAAATCAATCTTAACACACCATGAGTAGCTGGATGCTGCGGACCCATGTTAATTATCATTTCATCAGTTTTTAAATTAGTTGTGTCTAAATTAGTTGACATATTATATTATTCCTAAAAATTATCTGAAACTATGGGGGTTTTTATCATTGAGTGCATCAACAAGCTGTTTATAATCACGCCTTAACGGATGACCTTCCCAATCCCAAGGATTAAGAATTCGTCGTAAATACGGATGGCGTAGATATCTTATGCCAACCAAATCATAAGTTTCACGTTCATGCCAATTGGCTGCTGACCAAAAATTAGCAATACTGGTTAAATTTACGGTATCAGTATTAGCTTGACTCTGTTTTGGTAATTCAACTTTAATTACCAATGCGTCATTATGATCATAAGACCATAAATGATAAATCGAATCAATTCGGTCAGTATAGTCAACACCACTTACCGTTAAAAGCATATTTAACTTAGTTTCCGAACTGGTTTTTAAAAGTCTTAGAGCTGGTTCTAAATCTTTAGCACTAATGACAATGGTTTCTACATTAATACTGTCTTCTTTGCGAGTTGAATCAATTCCATTATCTTTAAGAAATTTACCAAATTTTCCTACTTCCATTTCTTTAGTTTCGTTTGGTTTATTGGTATCAGTTTGTGACACTTATATTTTCCTCGTTAATTATTATTTACTTCTGGTCTAAGGCTAAGCTCGTATCTTCCATGGCCATAGCTAGAAGATCTTCAAGGGGACGACCACAGTCATAATCAACATAACAAACTGGCCTTTGTTGATAAGCCTGAACCCTACGTTTGGCATAGTTTTCCGTGCGAATTTTTTGCTGTAATTTAAGCAATGCATCTAAAATTGCTTCAGGTCTGGGTGGACAACCCGGTAAATATACATCTACTGGTATTATTCGATCAACTCCTTGAACTACTGAATAAGAGTCATTAAACATACCACCAGTAATCGTACAAGCTCCCATTGCAATGACATATTTAGGTTCAGGTAATTGCTCATACAGAGTAATAAGCGCTGATGCCATTTTTCGAGTTATGGTACCAGCTGTAATAATCAAATCAGCCTGACGTGGTGTCGCTCTAAATACTTCTGAGCCAAAGCGCGATATATCAAAGGCCGACATTCCTACGCACATCATTTCAATTGCACAACAAGAAGTACCAAAAGTTAATGGCCAAACAGAATTTGACCGTGCTAAATTAGCAATTGGGCTAACTATTTGTGACAACATGTTAATAGCTTTGTCAATACTAGTTAAAGTAACCGTATCAGCCAATTCTGGTGTAATAAGTGAAGCGTTTTCACTAGCAAGGTTAGTTGAATTCAAGTCATTGTTTAATGATTCAGACATATTTATTTACTCCTTTATTCCCACTCTAAGGCACCTTTTTTCCAGGCATAAACTAGGCCAAAAGTTAGAATTACTAAGAAAACAGCCATTTCGATAGCCCCAAGCATTGGATATTTAAGAGCTTTACTAATAAAATCAGAAGTGACCGCCCATGGCATGATAAAAATTACTTCGATGTCAAATATAATAAATAACAGTGCATATAAATAGTATCTGATATCAAATTGTAAAAACGCATCTTGAAAAGCTTTAATGCCACATTCATAAGGTTGGTTTTTAACTGAATTAGGACGGTGGTAACCAAACATAATCTGTAAAAGGTAAGCTAGTCCAATCATGCCAATAGCTGGTAAGGCAAATCCTAGTATGACAAAAATTAAAATTTGAATAACTTGAAGCTGTGCCATATGTTTAAAAATCCTTATAATATGATTAAAGGTAAAATCACAAATTTAACTAACGTTAAGATTAAATAAATAACTTTTATATAATCAGATTAAACCATAATATAAGTAAATTTTGAGTATAAAGTTAATGAATAATTTAATCCTTGTAACTTTAATTAAATTTTATATCAAATTAAAATTATTTAACGGTCATATATTTACAATTATTTATCGACTTGACAATGACTGATTTTCAAAAATATTTAAACATATTCAAAGAAGAATTTAATTTTTCGGTCAATAATCCGGATTTATTTGATCAAGCATTTTTACATAAATCATATGCTATTGAGAATAATTTAGCTAAGGACAACGAAATTCTCGAATTTTTTGGTGATGCAATTTTAAAATTTGCCATAAGTGATTTTTTAATCAAAAAATTCCCTAATTATAATGAAGGGGAATTGACGCAGATAAGAGCAGTTTTAGTTTCTGACAATACTTTAAGTGAATTAGGTTATAAGTATAATCTTAACCACTGTCTAAAATTAGCCAATAATACTAAGCCCAAAATTTCCATAATGGCTCAGGCTATGGAAGCACTGATTGCAGCAATTTATCTTGACAATGATATGTCTTGCGTACTTGCGGCAATCCAACTATTGTTTAATGAATTAGCTAACGTAGTTGATCAAGATGATTTAAAAAATAATTTTAAAGCTCGTTTACAGGAAATAGCGCAAAGTTATTCGCAGGAATTACCAGTTTACGAAGTAGTTAAAACAACTGGTCCAGATCACAACCGCAATTTTGAAGTTAAAGTTATGATTTTTGGCCAGGAAATCGGTCGCGGTCTGGGTAAATCCAAGAAAAGTGCTGAACAGGCTGCAGCTAAGCTAGCACTAAATAATATAAAGTTGCATTTAAAATAATAAATGCAAAAATTTATGGTTTTTTAATTTTAATAATGCTTTTAAATAAATTAGCAGTGATAATGAACACTGCTAATTTATTTACTGAAAGTAGTTTGGTGTTATTAACTATGGAAGTGGCGCTTGAAAAGCACTGTTACCGCTTTTATTTGAAATGTCGCTACTAGGGGTATTAAAACTACCAATTTTCATACTAGCAGTATCACCAGATTGACTGTTGACTAAATCAGGTGTTACAACTTGATTGTTGGCTGGCGTACCAACTGAAACCGGGGTATTAACTGGTAAATTATTATTACTTGAACTAATCGTCTTACCCATCTCATTATTTTGCATACTTGCTGGTTGCATATTAGCTGGTATAGTAACGCTACTAGCAATTTGTTTAGCCGAATTAGTTAGTGCTGTAGCCGTTTGATTACTTTGAGCGGCCTTGTATTCAGCTAAACTGGCTTTAAGATTGGCTTTAGCCCATGTCAATACTTTTTTAGCTTGACTTAAATCGTTTTTAGCTTTGACAAATCTTTCATTAGCTAAATTTAGTGATTGATCATTACTGGTCATTGACTGACTAGGATTAGCTAATGGCAAACCATTTGAAACAGGTAAATTGGCTGTATTAGTATCAAGGCTATTTTCAGCTTGGACTTGGTTGTGGTTAGCAAAGGAAAATGCTATTAAGGATAGCATTATTAACGAATACTTATTAAAAGAATTTAATTTGTGTGGGATGATTGATTTCATAAACTACCTCGATAAAAAATATAAATGGATTTTACTACCAATATAATGATTTATAGCATAGTTTCTTTAAAAGTAATTTTTAATTTTATCAATCCAATATATCTAGACTTGGCACTAGCTATGACTTTTGGATATATCAATTACCTCCACCAAAATTAGTCAAAATAAATGAACCATAGTCTATATATCAGTTTTACGCTACTAAGATTAAAATCAATAAAAAAAAATTGGCTTTAAAATTAAGAAGATTTTATCTATTGACAATAATATTTTGTTAACAATTAGCTTAAATAGCAACTGTTTTAGAGCTATTTTGCTCAAGTAATTTTAAGAAATAGTAAATATCCTTAAAATATTGCTTTAAATTTTACTTAACTATATACCTTTTTGATATAATTTATAAGAATAAGTATTCTTAACGTAGAATGCCCAACATTTCCTATCTTTATATTAGATTAGGCATATAATTCAGAATGACCAGGTATTTTAGGATAATTATTACTAATGATAAAACTTTCAACAGGAGCAAACAATTCAGTGTCGGAAAAACAAATGGAAAAAACAGAATTTGAAAAACTTTTAGAAGCCACGCTTCGATCTAAATTTGAACAAGGTAGTATTGTTACCGGCGATATTGTTCGAATTGAACGTGACGGCGTCCTGGTTGATGTTGGTGCTAAATCCGAGGCTTTTGTACCTGTTAAAGAATTGTCCAATATGCCTTTTGATGACATTCATGATGTTGTTAAAATTAGTGATCGATTTGAATTCTACATTTTACGTGAAGAAAATGAAAACGGCCAGTTGACCTTGTCCTTAAAAAGGGTTGCACAGGCGCGTGGTTGGGTTCAGCTTGAAGAAATTAAAAAGCATGATCAAACTATTAAAGCGAAAATTTCGGCCATTGTTAAAGGTGGTGTGGTCGTTGATGTTTATGGCTTACGGGGATTTGTTCCAGCTAGTCAGTTAAGGGTGAAGTCGACTACTTTAGAAGATTTAATTGGGCTGGAAATACCAATGAAGATATTGGAAGCAGATGTTAAGCATAATAAATTAGTTTTAAGTCAAAGACTGGCTATTCAAGAAGAAAAAGCTGCTCAACGCGAAAAAATTCTAGATACTTTAGAGCCTGGACAAGAAATTTCCGGTGAAATTGTTCGAATTGCTGATTTTGGTGCTTTCGTTGATTTGGGTGGTTTAGATGGTTTGTTACCAATTTCAGAAATTTCCTGGGAACGGGTATCACATCCATCCGACAACCTTAAAGTTGGTGAAATTATTAATACTAAGGTACTTAAAATTGATAAAGAAAAAGGTCATATTTCATTATCTTTAAAACAAATGCAACCTGATCCTTGGCGTGAAATTGAAGATAAATTCCAAGAAGGTCAAGTGGTTACTGGTACCGTTCGAAAAATGCAAAGTTTTGGGGCTTTTGTCCAGATTTATCCAGGTGTTGATGCCTTGTTGCCCACTATTGAAATGACCGATCAACCTAATGTTCGACCTGAAGAATTATTCCAGATTGGTCAATCAGTAAAAGCAGTAATCAAAAAATTCTCGCCTAAAGAACATAAAATCAGCTTAAGTGTTAAAAACCTTGAAGTTGCTGAATTACTTAAAGACTAAGTAATTGGATAGTAAAATAATTGGTATTCCCTCCAAATAGGATCAACTTCACAAGTTGAATGGAAGTAACTAAATTTGATTAATAAAAACCCATTCTTCCTTACTAACAGGCTGAATGGATAATCTTGAACCTTTTTTTAATAACACCATATGTTGTAATTCAGGATAGGTTTTGAGTTGCGCTAAACTTAAAATTTGGTTAAAGGCTTTTTCAAATTTAAGATCAACCATATACCAAATTGGCTTTTCTTTAGTTGATTTAGGGTCGTAATGGTGATTATGAGGGTCTAGAGCCGTATAATCTGGATAACCCGTTTTTACGACGCTGGCAATTCCAGCAATTCCTGATGGCTCACTATTAGAATGATAGAAAAAAACCAAATCATTTAATTTAACACTATCACGTAAAAAATTGCGAGCTTGATAATTTCTAACTCCATCCCATTGCGTTATTTGTTGAGGAGCATTATATAAATCGGTTATGGAAAAAACGCTAGGCTCTGATTTAAACAGCCAGTAATTTATCGTCATTACTAATTAACCAATTTCATTTAAAATTGTCATGATATCTTTACGGATACAAGTAATAATTGGGGTATCTTTTAACGTATAACTGCTGGCCTTTGATTCACGTAATTCTTGGACAAGATCTAAAAAATCTTCACAACTATCTGATTCAAAGGCTACAACAAATTCTTGATCGTCTAAACCAAATGAATAGGTAGTATTAAGTTTTACCGAAGGATATTTATTACCAATTACTATATGTTCAGTCATCATTTCCTGACGTTCATCCATTGATAATGTATACCAGTCTCTTTTTTTAATAAACGGATAGACGAAAAAATATTTATATTTTCCAGGAATTATATGAACTCTATCTTCTTGATGTTCAGGATCGAGCGGATCAATATATGTTGAACGTTTCGTCATTGATAAAAATGAGTGTGGTTTAGTTAGATAAGAGCCCAGGTGAGATTTAGCTACAGCAATATTGAAATTTTGAATAGTATCAATGTCATAGGCAATAATCCATAGTAAAAAATCACCATTGGATCTTAAACCCATAGTGTTATAGGTGATTATCTGACAGTCTTTAATACTTTGGAATTTTTGGACAATATTTTGAAATTGAGAAACACTTTTGATTTTTTCGGATTTGGAAAGCCTACGCCATTCATTAGCAACTTCGTATACTACAAAACTAACTAATTGCCGTTTAATTGGTTTTTTGTCACTGGTATTGGGTCTGGTTACTGATTGAGTTTGCGTCATTGAATTTTACCTCTATTTAATTAATTTTAAAAATTTACGTCGACCTATTTGGAGAATATTTTCGTCGTTATTTAGGATAGTGGTATTAAAAACAAAATTAATATCTTTAATTGCTTCACTATTAAATTTAACCGCACCTTCTTGAATAAGGCGTTTAGCTTCACTACCTGAACTAGCTAAATTGGTTTTAACCAGTAATTTAGAAATAGTGGTATCTTCATTAAGGGTGTATTCTTCTAACTTAGTAGGGAGAGCCTTAAATGAGTGAATGTTATTCCATTCGTTAAGAGCAATATCGGCAGCTACTTGACCATGATAAGTTTTTACTAATTCACAAGCTAAGATTTTTTTAACTTGAGCTGGATTGCCACCATTAAGCATAAATTGTACCTGTTGTTGAATTTCATTATTACTAAGAGCTGTCGTTAATTCAAAGTATTTAATGATTAAATCATCATTTAAACGCATCGTGCGACTAAACATTTCATTGGGTGTATGTTTTAAGGCAATATAATTATCATAGGTTTTGGACATTTTCTGTTTGCCGCAAGTTCCTTCAATTAAAGGTAAAAGCATCGCAATTTGTTGATTTAAGCCAAGTTTAGCTTGTAATTCACGCCCTTGAAGGATATTAAAGCGTTGATCGCTTCCACCTAATTCAATATCGGCTCTAATTGCTACTGAATCGTAAGCTTGAAGTAAAGGATAAAACAATTCATGAAAAGCTAAGGGTTGTTCTTTAGCTAACCTGTCACCAAAAGCTTCTTTAGCTAAAAGCTGGTTTAAAGTAATTTTAGAAGCTAATTTTAAGATTTCATTTAAACTAAGTGGACTCAACCAGTCAGCATTATTGACAATTTCGGTTTTATCGATATCAAGGATTAAACTTACTTGATCAAGATAGGTTTTAGCATATTCATTAACTTGATCTAAAGTTAAAGCAGGTCGCGTGGCATTGCGTCCACTGGGATCGCCAATTTGAGCTGTAAAACCACCAATGATTAATACCACTTGATGACCTAATTCTTGAAAGCGTTTTAATTTATTTAGACATACGGTATGTCCCAAATGTAAGTCTGATGAAGTTGGATCAACACCAAGTTTTACCCTTAACGGACGCTTTTCATTATAAGCTTCTTGTAATTTATGGATTAAGCCATTATTGCCATTAGGAAGTATTTCACTATGCAGGGCTAAAACGTTGGCAGCCTCAATAATTTCGGGTGGGATGGTTTGCGACATGAGATTTAACTTAGGTTAGTCAACTGAAAAAATATGTTAAATAATTATTTTAAAGCAATTTTCCTTAAAACTTAAGTAATATTTATGAAATATATACTTTTCTTTATTTATCGAAATTGAGCCGAACTTTAAAATCATCAGTCAATACTAATTTAGCTTCGTAATTGCCTGAGCCGTCCTTTTTTTTAAAACCTTTTATGACTTTAGTCTGGTGTTTGTTAAAAAGTTCAGTTATCTGGGGATCGGATAATTTTTTACCATATTGTTCGCGCCAAATCGTAAATTTGCAACCTTGTTTCCATCGGCTACAGCCATAAGCCTTTGGGGTTGGCCTTACTTCACCAGTTTTACATAGAGGGCACGGACCAATTCCATTGGTTGTTGCAACTGGAATTTGGGCATTTTGCTTAGCTATTTCGGGGATAATTTTAGTAACAAAATTGCCAATGGCCTCTTCAAACGATTTTAAATTTAATTTGCCATCCATAATTTGACCTAACAATTCTTCCCATGACGCAGTCAAACTTACATCTTTAAGATCTTGATGGACATTTTCAATTAACAGTCGGCCTTTAGTTGTTGGGATTAAAGTTTTAGTCTTCCGTTCAAGGTAACCACTTTGTATTAATCTTTCAATAATGGCAGCGCGAGTAGCTGGTGTCCCTAGACCATTTTGTTTCATATAACTGGCAAGATCCTCATCATCAATTTCTCGTCCAGCATTTTTCATGGCTGTTAACAAGGATGCATCATCATAAGGTTTGGGCGGTGTGGTTTTACCTTCTTTTAGGTTGGCCTGTCGTTTAATTATTATTTGTTTGGGTTCAAGCTTAGGTAAGATTTGAATATCGGTAGACTCATCTTTATCCCTATCCTGGTTACTGGTAAGAACGGTCCAACCAGGATAGGTTATAACAATACCACGGGCACGAAAATTATGTTTATTGATACCAATTATTACCGTAGTTTCGTTGCGGATTTCTGGTGGTAAAAATATACTCAAAAAACGCATAGATACTAATTTGTAGATATTACTTTCCTTTATAGGCAAATCACTTGTAGGATATTTATTGGTAGGAATAATCGCATGATGATCGGTTAATTTAGTATTATCGACATAATTTTTAGTTAAACTAGGACGGATTTGATCGAGGGTTACAGTGTCTGCATTGATACCAATTGCCGTAAAAGCTTTAAAGGCATTGGCAGATATCGTAGCCGTTTTTAGTAAAGTTGTCAGAATTTTGGGTAATTCAGCTAACATATCGGTAGATAAATGCCGTGACTCTGTTCGAGGATAGGATAAGAGTTTATATTTTTCATAAAGATTTTGGGCAATATCTAAAGTTTCTTTAGCAGTATAACCAAAGCGTTTATTGGCTTCTTTTTGTAAGTTTAATAAGTCAAAAAGCAATGGTGGCTTAGTCTTTTTTTCAATGAGCGCAACAGATTTAACAATTCCATTAGGACAGGGCATAATTTCATTTAATATTGCAAAAGCCTGATTCTTATCAGTTAACCGGGTCTCAGGCTTATCACTTGGTGTTTGATAATAGGCATTAAAACCAGGTTCAAAGTTTGCAATAATTTCATAAAAAATTTGTGGATTAAAATTGTCAATTTCGATTTGCCGTTTAGTTATTAAAGCTAAAGTTGGTGTTTGAACCCGCCCTACTGTACATAACTGGCTATTAATTATCGTGTAAGCTCTGGTGAAATTTAAGCCTACAATCCAATCAGCATGGGCTCTAGCTTTTGCAGCGTTAGCCAAATTATCAAACTCACTGTTTGGTTTTAATTTATTAAAACCAGACTGTATTGCCTCCGGTGTTAATGAGCTTATCCAAAGACGATAAACCGGTTTTTGACAATTTGTTAATTCATAGATTAATCTAAATATATGTTCACCTTCGCGTCCGGCATCAGTTGCACAGATAATGGAAGTAGTAGCTTTATCAAGAAAAAAATTCTTAATAATTTTAAACTGTTCATTAACCTTAGAATCTACACAGTATTTCCAGGTTGTTGGCAGCATGGGTAGATTGTCTAATTTCCAGGGTTTGCCCCATTTAGAATCCATTTTTTCAGGATCGACTATTTTAATTAAATGACCAAAAGCAAAGGTAACTATGTAATCGTTTCCTTCAAAATAACCTTGGCGACGCGATTTAGCTCCAAGAACATTAGCAATATCCTGCGCAACTGATGGCTTTTCGGTTAAAATAACTTTCATTAAAAAATAATTACAAGTCGTAGTGATAATGCCAGATTAACATTAATAATGATGGTGGTAACGCTGAAATTAATAAAGCTAATGAAAAATTCATCGATATTCTTTTTGATCTGGTTGTTAATTCGAGTATTTGAATTACAGTTTTAGCTAATCTTACTAATATTGTAGGATCTTGAACCAGGGCAATTTTTTCCAGTAAAAACTTGCATTCATAATTATTTAAACTAGCATGTGTACTAAATGATATCCCTAAATAAGCTAATAATGGTATTGTCCAGGGAAAATCAAAATTACGCAAGAACCAAAATAATAAAAACATGGGAAAGAGCAAAAATGTACCAATCAACAAACCGATAAATAATGGTCCTAAATAAATTAACAATAACTGGTTTAAATCAGCTTCAATACTGGGTTCAATAAAACCATAACTGCTCGAAAAATTAAAATATTCTAGTTTTGAGTAATTTACACCAAGCATTTTACAAAAACACTGGCGCAAAAAAATATTTAACACAATGCCTAAAAATGTTAATTTGTTAAAAAGTCCACCTGGTATTATAAACATAAATTTAACTCCGGAATATAAATTAAGTCAATTATTAATATTAGCTTAATTTGTAAAATTAGGTATTAGCATATTACGAGTATTTTCGGGTAGTCTGTGGGCAAAGTTTTGCCAGGCTTGTTTGGACAACTGAACTTTACTTAAGTAAGCATTGGCCAGATAAATATCACTAGAACTGCCTTCTTTGGCAAGGGTTTCGACTATGCCGAACACAGCTCTCAATGATGTAGGTTCTTTATCAAGGATGGAATCGAATTGATTTATCGCTAAATCGTACTGACCATTTTTCATTAGAGATTCGGCAATTACTAAAGTTTTAGCGTAGCCAAAGTATTTAAAAGTCAGTGAAATTGCAATAGCTATCGACCAGACTAAAATTAGAACAACTCCATAAGCTAGCCATGTTGATTTTATTTCTGGTTTAGTATTTTCATTCATTTATGTACACTGTATATATCGTTGGTTTATAGTCAATTAATTGTACTATAAATACGTCTACTGACAAGTCTAAATTATTTACAAAATTTCAAGAATAGCGTTTAGAGTATAAGGTTCAAAATTTATTTGTTGATTTACTAAAACAGGATTTATCTGTATTAGGATTACAGTAATTAATCTTAAATCCCCAGAAATATTTTCTAGGTATAAAAAATAAGATTTTAAAATTCTAAAGCAAATAAAAATTAATGATTAAAAAAAATTAACATTCGTGTTTCTACCACTGTAAAAGGACTGTTTCTAGTCTATATTTTTTTATTATTGTATAGACTTATGCTAAATTTTTGAATATCGAATGAATCTTGAACACCTTAACGATAAACCAATAAGTTCTAAAAATCGACCCCAAAGCTTGATTAATGAGTTTATCAATAGTGCATTGTACTCTGGTCTTCAAGAGCCAGTAACCAGCGTTACTCAAATTGTGGACAATATCCACAACCAGGTAAGTAGTGATAAATGGCATAATAATTTAAAATTTATGGAGGCGCCAACGCAAGCCAAATTTGGCAGTATGGATTGGGGCGCGCAAACTTTGGGCGGAGCAGTCGGCATGCTTGCACCATTTATGCTAGCTCAATCTGGAATTGGCTTTAGTCTGGATAAATTAGGATTAAATTCAGCCTATGATACAACTATAGCTAAAAATGCTTTAGCTTTATCTGTTCGTGATTCGGCAATATCTGGAGCAGCCTATGGAACTTTGTTTAGCCCTACTAATGATGCTAATTTTTGGCAAGGGAAAGCTAAAAATGCCATGGGTAGCGCTTTGACTTTTGGTACTTTAACCGCTGGATCGATTGGTGTAGTGAAGCTTTCAGATTTAAGCCTGATTAATAGTGATGTTAAATCCGTTTTAAGCAGTAAAATTGTAAGCGGTGCTATGGGTGGATTACCGGCTGGCATAGTAAGTTCAGAATTTGATTCATTGGTGAGGCATCATCAATTAGCGAATTGGACTGAAATAAAACAGTCATTAGCTGATATGGCTTTGATTGGTGGGGTTTTTGGGGCAAAAACAGCATTGACTGATGCAATTCATACCCAAACTTTAAATAATCTGCAATTTGCGCCAGTAAATGATGTTAGTTTAACCCCTCAATCCGATAACATAACAGCTGCCAAAGTCAATGATTCAGCAATAGTTGTTAATCTTAATGATTTACCCAATGATGATTCACCAATTCACATTGAATTAACTCCAGAAAAATATCCAGCCTTTAGAGATGGAATGAACCTCTTAAGCACTGCCATGCAATCTTTACAATCACCGGATTTAACTGAGCGTGAAAATGCGCGTCAAAATTTTATTAATTTTGCGCAATCAACCGATGGTAAAAGTGTTAAGCTCAACTTAATTCCAGTGGCCAAGAGCCTAGGCTCATATGCAACTTATCTAATGCTGGATGGATATAATGATAATAAGCCCAGTCAGGTTAAAATCGTATTGCCCTCACCTGATTTAACCGCTGGTAATGCAGTAGCATTTGTTCAAGCTAAGGCTGCGGCAATTAAAAATTTTCAAGAATTTCAGGATATTGCCAATAAAGTCACTTTAGCAACTACTACCGAACAGCCTGGTGCTATTGATGCCTTAAAAACATTTTTAGATAACAATCCTCAACTTCACGATGTAGTTAAATCATTTGCTACTCAATATCGATCCTTTGCGCTGGCTAATACTATTGATGACTATTTCCATCATTCTGAGCAAAAGCTAGCCAGCGAGTATCATGATAATTTAAAACCCCAATCACCAGTTTTTGCCAAAATTAAAGCTGCCTTACGTGGCAATTCATTAATTACCAATTCTGGTAATGCAAGTCAAAGTGAAAATGTGCAAAGTGAAGCTAGTCATGTTTATGATTTAACAACGTTACATCCTCATGAAATTGATTATGTAAATAATGAAATTAGTAATTTAACTATTGATTTAAATTCAACTGAAAAAGGTACGCAAGTAAGATCAGCACGAATTTTAACCAAATTTATTGGTGCTATGGATAGTAGTCAATTTAAAGATTGGTATAATTGCGTCAGCCAAAATTTATTACATATGCATTTGCCAATGGGTTCTGTTTTATTAAAGCCAGAAATTAATGAGGCCATAAATAATCCATCTGATTCAACGATTGATCCTAAGCTTATTCAAGCATATTTAAGTGGTGGGCTTAAAACTCAGGGAAATACTAATATTCCCCAAATTGATCAATTCTATGATGAAAATAAAGATAATAATGATTTGCCTAATTGGTTTAAGCTAACTATAGCTCAAAGCTTTAATGCTGATACCACAACTACTGATATATCCCCTAATAACGATCGATCAATCCCAATTGCTAATTTATCGGATAGATTGACCAATTTAAGTAATTTTATTGATACCTTTAATGCTAATCCTTCTAAAACGGTTAATATCTTAATGGAATTAGAGAGTAAAAATAGTAAGTTAGTTAATGATATTTTATATAAAGCCCATAATCCAAAGATGGGTAGCGAATATATTAAATTATTTAATTTAATTGCTGATAATTCTAGTAACCCAAATGATCTAAAATATTTTGCTAATGCCCTATGTGATAATAATCCGTCGCAAAATCCGGTCTATAAAAATTTTAATGAACAAATTGCTTTAGTTATTTTCCAAAAATTAGCTCTTGAACACAATTTTGATGTACAGACAATCAGTCAAAATGAAAAGACAATTCATAGCTTCTTTGTAAGACAGCCAAGATTTACTAAACCAGAAGCAAATTTGGGCAGATCATATAGACCAATAAATGATCCAAGATTAACTGATCCCAATAAAGCTTTTCAACCTCGTAGTTCATCCGAAGCTAATAATGGTAATATCACAGCCACATCAATAGATTCGACTTCAGCGACCAGTGTTAATCCTGCAGTTAGCGATAATGGAAATTCTGTAACTGATAATACCAGTAATAATATTGCGGCTGTAAAAACATTTAAAAGTAATCCAACTGACAATACTTTAATTGCTGCACAAACTCCTGAAACTATCTTTGATAGATCTACTGATAAAGAAGATCGCCGCCAAAAATCAATGCGCGGTCGGCAAAAAGACAAAGCCAGACAACGTAATCGGGATTTACGTTTTGAGGATTAATTCGTTATATTAAATATAGTAACAATAACTCTGCAATGAAGTAAGTACCAAAATTATTTTTTGAAAAATTAATCATTTATACTGATGATTTTAATTATAATTAATTAATTTTAATTTTTTAATCATTAATTACCATAATGTCCAATTGATATCAAAAAGATTGCCAATTATTAGTTTGTTTAAATTTTACTTTATTTAATAATTGTAAATTAATTTTAAGTCCCTTGTTAAATTAAAGGAACTTATATTTACCAATAACTAGTTTCTGGGGAGATACTAAATGATGTTGAGTTCTAAAACTAAATTAGCTAAACAATTGCCGCTTAAAGATTTGTCAATAACAAATTCGGCAACATTAATGTCATTAATAATTTCCGATATCACTAATTCCGTAAATATAAAGCAGTTGTGTCAATTTAATTCACAAAATTCTCGT
Organism: bacterium; assembly: GCA_021815785.1. GTDB lineage: Bacteria > Cyanobacteriota > Vampirovibrionia > Obscuribacterales > JAKAZS01 > JAKAZS01. The sequence goes on along the minus strand of JAKAZS010000013.1, from coordinate 10,594 downwards.
AAACCAGGCCTAAAATTAAGCCTGGTTTTATTTTTTGCTATAAATCTAATCTGTGCTCAAAATATAAACTTAGCTTTAGCCAGTGAATTAGTAGCCAATACCGCCAATTCAGGATCAATGCAGCATAATTCAACCCATGAAGGAAGTAGTCAATCAACACTTATCCATGATGCTCAGAATTCTTTGGCTTTTATTAATCCAAATATTGTTAATCCCCAAGAAAACATAAGCAGTATTTTGCACAGTCTAATTAATTCAAGTCTTGATTTGAGCTCTATTACCCGTAATGTGACGGTAAATAATTTAAGTCATAGTGTAAGTCTTGATTTAAACGGACATAATTTTGAAGTAAATAATAATGCCAATTTAACACCAGCTGAAGCAATAGCTCTTAAAGAGATTTTGGTTGACAACAATCAAACACTTATGTTAAATGCTCTTGGCCAGGCTAGTGGTGGCAGTTTTAATGCAGTTTTGCTGAGTCGTAACATCAATAGTATGGAATTACCAGCCAATGTTACCCTGGTAGATAATAGTGGCAATTTACAAATCGCTCACAATTTGGTTAACTACGGCGATATTGTCTTTAATGGTAATGGCAGTATTCAGGTTACTAATCTGGTTAATGAAAGTAGTGGGCAAATAAGTTCAACTAATATTTTGACTGTTTCTGCCAGTAGTGCAATTTACAATAATGGTGGAATTTATGGTGGCAGCGGTATAAATATAGCTAGCTCGTCTATATTTAACGCTGGTACAATTGAAGCTGGATTAGGCAGCGTTAATTTTTCTACGGATAATAACTTAAATTTGACCCAAAGTTTTAATGGCGTTATCGAAGCACCAAATGGCAGTGTTAATTTTAATGATTTAACTTCAAGCAATTCAGATGGTATTAATTTAGCCAATGGTAATTATTTTAGCCATGAATTTAATGTTAACGATAAAAACGGTTATATTGATGGATTTGTCAATAATATAACCGGCACTATCAATATTAATAGCGATAGTGCTCATTTGTTAACATCTGGTTCTAATATGGTTTTGGGTAATGAATATATTAATGGCGATCCGACTTTTGCAAGTTCTGGCAGTATTAGTTTAGCTGGTTCCATAACAGCTGGAGAAGCTTTATCTATTTTAGCTGGAGGCAATATCTCAATTCCAGCCTCGGCCAGTGTAAGCATTAGTAACCCTGGCAATAATATTGTGATGGTAGCTGGTCTAGGTTCTGCTAATATAGCTATAACTGGCACAAGCTCATCAAGTCTTAACGGTACTTTAGCTAATGGCAGTGGCGCTACCGGAGCCACGATAACTTTTGGCGGAAGCAATGCTTATGGTGGCGGTGTTATTGATTTGAGTACAAATAATAGTTTAACAAGTGGATCGGCTATAATTAATACCCAAGGTGTTACTGGTAGTGCTAACGGCGGTAGCGTGACTTTAGTAGCTTTAGCTGGAACTAATGGATCGGGCGAAGTTAATCTTGGCTCTAATTACATCGTTCAAACTGGTGGTTTTTCAGGAAGTTCTACGGCTACTAACGGGAATGTGGAAATAATAACTAATAATAACAGTGGTGGTACTGGGATAAATGTAGGTGAAATTAATACAACCGGCGGCAGTGGTGGAGGTGGCAATATTGGCTTATACACATCTAATTTAATTGCTTCAAGCGTTGTTTTTGCCCAAAATGGAAGTATTACTTCTGGATCAATTTCACCGGTCATTAGTGGTACTGGTTCAATTGAAAGTTCTAGCGTTATTGTTAATGGTAATATTAATTCGCCTCAAAACATAACTATAACTGATGGAGGTCAGCTGGTCATCAACGGTAGTTCTACTAATTTGATTTCCACTGCCAGCAATACAAGTGGTTCGCTTGATATTCAGGTTGCTGGAATAACTGATAATACAGCTAGTGGTGTTACATATACTTCTGGCAATCTTAATCTGACTTCGTCAAGTGCTTTAGGTTCTAGTTCAAACCCTTTAAAAATAGATGCTCAAACTGTTAGTTTGACAAGTACTGGAATTAATTTACCTAACTATGTAACTAACAGCTTTTCTGGTACAACAAACACAATAGCTGAGCTATTTGTCCTTGCTAATCAGTCTTCTGGCAGTTTTACCTATTCGGCTCTAAATACAGCTGTTAATTTTAATGGCTCTATAATCGAAATTGGCAATCATTCAACCGTAACTAATATGACCATATCAGCCGGTAATGGAATTACTGAATCTAGTGGCACAAAAATTGAAGCCGGTAATTTAACCTTAAATGGAGGAACTGGTTCTATTGGTTCGTCTGGCGGTTCACTTTCAACTATTACTGGTAGTCTTACCATAAGTACTAGTTCGAGTGCCTATGTAGTAAATAATTTAGGTACTGGAGCAAGTTTAAACTTAAATAACGTAACTGTAGGCTCTGGTCAGACATTTTCATTACAAAATAGTTCTAGTGGCATTGTTGACAATGGAATAATAACAACTGGCAGTGATCTAACTGGAACCATTAGTATAAATAATAGCGGTGGAACAATTACTGATAATACAGGTGGTGGCATTCCAAACATCCAGGCTGGCACAGTTCAAATAACCACTGGCGGCAATTTTATTGGGGTAAGTTCGACTTCTACTTTAGCTGTTGATACTCAGGCTTTAAGCGTTAATACAGGTTCAACATCTGGATCCGCTTTTATTAATGATAGCTATTCGGGTACAACAAATATGATTCTTAATGCTTCAACCGTTGGCAGCAATGGTACTTTGTATCTAAACAGTGACGCTTTAACTGGAATCACTGTTAATGGTATTGTTGCGGCCAGTGGGACCACTTCAACTATTCAAATAATTGACTCAGTTGCTAATTCAAGTGCAACTATTGTCAGCGCATTGGCAAGTGACGTGTTAACCGCTAATACTTTATCATTCACTTTTACTGGCACTAGCTTGGGAACAGGTTCGTCTGATTTACAGACTAATGCAACTGCTTTTAACTTTGATTTAACTGGAACCAGTCCTAGTATTTATATCAACGATACCAGTAGTAGTACTGTTACAATTCCTCTTCTAACCGGGATTAATAATTTGACTTTTGATAGCTTAAGCACCATTGATACAGCTGCTAATATAACAGCTTCTGGCAATATAATATTCGATGCTAATTCTGCCTCTGGGAGTAATATTCTACTTGGCGGTAATCTAACTGCTACTGGCTATATTGATTTAATAACTACTAATGGTGGTACCATTACCCAAACCAGTACGGCTAGCTCTATTAATGCTTTAAGTCTTGAATTAAATGCTAATCCTGGGCAAATTGGTACATCGTCTAGCAGCCCTCTAGAAACAAACGTAACTAATTTATACGTTAATAGTAATGGTTCCGCTTCTTTTGTAAATAATTCCAGTAGCGCAATTTTAAATTTATTATATGCAGAAGGTGATTTAAGCACGGTTAATGGTATTAATTTAACAACAACGACTGTGACTGGTTTACCAACAACTTCTATTGGGGTTATTGCGGGCAATAATGTTTCATTAACAGCTGCCTCTGGTAATGTTGTATTTTCTGGCGGAACTAATGTAACTGCTGCTTATTTAACTGTAAATACTGCTGGTACTGGAGCTCTAAGCGATGCCAGTAGTACAAATGTGACAACTAATTTAACTTATAATGCTGGCAGCGGTGATTTGGGTAATAGCACAACTCCATTTTACATGGGCTCTGGTTCGGTAATTATTACTACAACTGGTTCTGTTGATATTTCTAACACAAATACTTTGACTATTAATGCCTCGACTGTTGGCGGAAGTTTTGACGTTACAACAAATGGAATAATTATTACAAATACAACAGCTGGGAATATTTCTGCTGGGTCAGGCCTTAGCTTTTCGGCAGCTAACGGAATAACCATTGCTCAGGTAGTCTCTAGCGATATAACTAATGGCAGTGGCAATATGATATTTACTACCAATGGCGGTAATATAGTTGTTGGCAATGGTTCTACTTTAACCAATCAAGGTGGAACTATTACCTTAGACAATACCAATACGACAACTGGCATAATTAGCTTTGGATCTAACGTTACTTTATCGGCCACTGATGGAGGAGCACCCAGTGGCGCTAACGCTATCATTGTTGCAATAGGAGCAATTCCAACTTCAGGCACCAATACCACTAGTCCAGCTAATGTTACCGTCACCAACAATAATGGCGGTCTGACTTATTTTGGCGCTAACAGCATTTCAGCTAGTTCACCTACCAATACCATAACAACTAATACTTACAATGTGTTGTTTAATGGCAATACTTCTTCATCCATTATTCTTGGTGGTAGCGACAACTTTAATACTTTATCAACTGTTAATCTGACTAGCTTAGATTTAACCCAAAGCTCAGTTACCAGCAATATTATAAGTTTACAAGGATCTGGCGTCATTGGCGGAACATTATCGGTTAATGGCAGTGGTGTAGCTGATGGAGGGAATATTATAATAAATGATTTTAAAGTTAACCTATCCAATTTAACAGCTGAAGATATTCCAGCTAATGTGACTTTGGAGCTTAATAATTTTACGTCTACTTCACCCGTTAACGTCAACTTAACAGCTGCAAGCACAACGCAGCAGGTAGTTATTAATGGAACCCAGGAATTTATAACTACTGGTGGAGGTTCTTTTGGTCTTGAAAATATAAACTCTAATCTTGGTTCAACCACACCAATTCTAGCCATTGGCTCAACCGGAACTATTACCAGTGACGGCAGTTTAACTTTAAATGTACAAGGCAACAGTCAAATTGATGGTGCTATAACCGCTGTCAACCAGGTGACTCTGGCTGCTACAGCTGGCAGCAATGGGAGTATTGCTATCGGTGCTAATGTTTCAGCCACCAGTACAACTGGTAGTGTTAGTTTAACCACTGATGGTAGTGGAAGTATAACCCAGACGGCTGGAACAATTTCAGCCAATACCCTTGATATAGCTGGTGGAAGCGGTAATATAGGGTTAACTTCTGCCTACATACAGGCTTCAATCAGTAATTTAAGTCTAGATATAACTGGAAATGCCTTTGTAAATAATACTTCTACGATAGCCTTAAGTCTTAATACCAGTGCCGTTAACAGCTTAACCCTAACAACAGCTGGATCTCTGGCTATAAATGGCAATATAACTGGAACGACGGACTTGAACATAACCTCAGCCGGTAATCTTGATATCGCTAGCAATTTATCAACAACATCATCAACTGCTACAATAACTTTATCTACTACACAAATAGCCAGTACAATAGCACAGGCAACCTCAACGACACCCTATGTAATAACCGGCAATACTGTTAGTCTAGTTACAAATGGCGGTAATATTGGGTCTTCGACACAATCTATTTATGTTACGGCAAGTTCACTTGATTTAACTACAACTTCAACAAATGGCAGTGCCTTTATAAATAATACTGGTTCAGGGACTTTATCGTTAGACAGCTTAACCGTTGGTGACGGAATAACTTTAATCAGTACTGGTTCAATCAATACAACTACTACTTCTGTCGTTTCAGATGGAAATATAAGTTTTACAAGTGCGGGTAGCATTGTTTTGGATGCTTCTATATCAAGTACGGGTACAATTGGTTCAATTACTTTAGCAACGACAGGAGCAGGAACTATAACTGAAACAGGCGGAATTTCTTTAAACGCTTATACTGTCAACTTGAATACCGCTGGCGGCGAAATTGGCAGTGTAAGCCAAAGTATCGTTCTATTTGATGTTAGTAATGTATCTTTCGATACGCTTAATAATTCTGCTACAACCGGTAATGTTTACTTAAATAGTACTATATCCACCACTATCAATCTTAATGCTTCGAGTTTTGGTAATGGAACGGCTACCAACCCGTACAGTTTTATTTTGACAAGTTCCGGTACGATAAATATAGCTGGAATTGTTTCAAGTGGTGCTAACAATAATTTTAGTTCCATTGATCTAACCGGAACTGGTTCTAGTCAGATAACTAATGCATCTTCTGGTAGTCTTGAGTCAGATAGTATTCTGCTTAATACTTCAGGGGGTAATATTGGCAGTTCTGGTAATAATTTAAACGTAAATACCAGCAGTCTTAGCTTTTCGACTCTTAATAATTCTAGTACAAGTGGTAACGCCTATATAAATGACTCAAATACGGGCAGCTTAACTTTAAACGCTGCTAGTGTCGGCAGTGGTGGAACTGCAGATACAATTAGTTTAACTACAGCTGGTTCGCTAATTGTAAATGCAAACGTTTCATCTGATAGTACTGGTGGAAGTATTAATATTACAGCTCCAGGTGGTATTACTTTGGCCTCTGGTTCTGGGGCTATTTTATCCGCTACTAGTGGATTTATATCACTTAATACCAGCGGTAATAATATTGGGGCTTCAGGTAGCACAAAAATGTTACTAGTAGATACCCCAAGTTTAAGTTTAAATGTTATGGGCGGTACTAGCCCACCAACTTCAACTAGTGCCTACGTTAATGATACTGACAATAGCGCAGTTACTCTGACTGCTGCCACTATAGGTTCAACCGGGACTTTAGCCTTAACTGTGGGTAATAATCTTGTAATTGGGTCAGCTGTATCGGTTGGAGCCGATACAGGAACAGGTTCTATACTGTTATCAGCTGGTGGCAGTGGAAGCTCTAGCGTGTTTTCATATGCTAGTAGTAGCGATAGCTTAACATCTGGAACTATTAGTTTAACTGCTACCAATGGTGGATATATTGGAACTAGTAGTTCGGCAACATTTACAGTTGATACCTCAAATCTAAATGTCGCAACAACTAATGGAAACGGTAGCGTTTATATCACTGATTCAATTGCAACCGGTCCAGTTAATTTAAATTCTGTTAGTCTTGCTACAACTACCAATGGTGAATTTTATCTAACTACGGCAGCCTCAGATGGTATTAATGTAAATGGTGCGGTAAATGTGGCTGGCACTAATTCAATTATTACCCTTACAGATACTTCAAGCTCTTCTACTGCTGGTTTGACAAGTGTTTCAACTTACCAAATAACTGCTGGTACAGTTAATTTGAACACTAATAACAATAATATTGGATCAATAAGTCTTGGTAAATCAGTCACTACTGATACAAGCAATTTAAATATTAATCTTGGCACAGCATCTACAGCTTCGGTAAATATTAGCAATACCAATACAGGTTTGACTACTTTGAATTCTATTTCTTCAATTGCTAATTTAACTTTCCTAACTCAAGGCAATTTAGATATTGCTAGCATAAATGGAACTGGCAATTTGAGCCTTAGTGCTAATGGCAGTGTAGTTATTGACGGTAGTATTACCACTGCTTCAACTGGCACTATTGGTATTGGTACTTTTGTCGCCTCTTCTTCGATAACCCAAACTTCTAATTCTTATGTATTAACAGCCGGAAATGTAACTTTAAGTGCTGAATCTAATATTGGCTCAACTGGTACAAATGGTCAAAGCATTAATGTTGATACCGGTTCTTTAACAGTTATTTCGATAAATGGTAGTGCTTATATTGCAAGTTTAGGCACGCCTACTTTAACCCTAAGCTCTATAAATTCATCGAATGTAAACCAAACTTTTGATTTAAGCACATTAGGTAATTTAGTTGTTGGTGGTAGTATAACCGCTCAAACTTTAAATTTTACCAGTGGTGGTAATTTTGTTTTTGGGTCTAACACCAGTATTAACGGTGTGACCAGTTTAAGTATTTCAGTTTCTGGTTCGAACGCCATAACCCAATCAGATTCGGCGGCTACGATTAATGCTTTAAATGTAACCCTTAATTCAGTTAGCGGCAATATAGGCTCAAATAGTCAGTCAATTAACTTTATCGGCAATAGTTTAACAGCCAATTCTACTAATGGATCGGTCTACGTAAATGACGAAAGTTCGCTAGCGATTAATACTGGCACTAGTGCTGGGGGAGTTCTTTATATAACTGCACAAGGTTCATTGTCAACTGGTAATAACATATCAGCTGGCACAAATTTGATTCTAGAAGCTCAATCGGGGTCGACGTCAACTTTAACAGCTGGTAATAATTTAACAGCTGGCGCCAGTTTATCTTTATCAGCTATAGCAGGATTATCGGCTGGGTCTTTAACCGCTCAAAATGGTGGTATTAATTTGTCAACTAATTCAGGTCCTTTAACTATTAATGCTAGTGCTACAATTTCTGCTAAAACCATTGTACTGAATGAAATTAGTACAAGCAGTGGAAGCATAGCTATTGGTAGTGGCGTTACCATAAATAGTAACGATTCTGGTGCTGCCCCCGGAACCAATGCCATTGTATTTGCCATAGGTTCAATACCAACAACTGGAACCAATACGATAGTTCCGACTAATGTTGTGGTAAATTCTAGCAACTCTGGTAATGCCTATTTTGGTTCTAATAGCATTACCGCCAGTTCACCAACCAATACGATTAACGCTAACGGTCTAAATGTTATATTTAATGGCAGTTCATCGACTACACCAATAACTTTGGGCGGCAGCGATATAATTAACGCTATATCACAAGTGACAATATCCAGTCTTGATCTAACTAATTCTACGGTTACAAGCACTTTACTAAGCTTGCAAAGTAGCGGTGCGGTTGGTGGAACCTTGATTGTTACTGGCGGTGTTGCTACAGGTGGTAATTTGATTTTTAATGCCAGCACTGATATTATGAATAGTCTAACTGCTGAGGTTATTCCAGCTAATGTAAGTGTTCAATTCAATGGTTTTACAGCTAGCACGCCAGTGGATGTAAATTTGACCAGTGCCAGCACAACTAAGGTTGTTACCATAAGCGGCACCGAAAACTTTACCACATCCGGTGGTGGATCGGTAGCTGACATGACCGTTAACTCTTCTTTATCTTCAACTAGTCCAATATTTGTTATTGGTTCTACTGGTACACTAACCAGTGATGGCAGTTTAAACCTTAGTGTGGCTGGCAGTAGCCAAATTAGTGGAGTTGTTACAGCTAATAGCAATTTGACGATTGCCTCAACTACTGGAACAAATGGGAATATTGCTATAGCAGCTAATCTAACCAGTACCAATGGAAATATTGATTTGTCTGCTAATGGCAGTGGTAATATAACTCAAATCGCTGGTTTGATTTCAGCAAACACGGCTAATTTAACTAGTTCTACAGGTAATATAGGTGCTAGTGGTAATGATTTGTCAATTAATGCGATTAATTTAAGCGCAAACACCAGTGGTAACGTTTTTATTTCTGATACGAATGCATCAGTTAACTTAAACGCATCAACTGGCAATAGCTTTAATGTAAGTGCTAATGTAAGTGGTGCAACGTTATCAGTTAATGGAGCCTTAAGCGCTACAAGCATAAGTCTAACTTCGGATTCTAATCTGACCATCCTGAGTGCATTGTCAGCGACTAATGTAGATTTATCTACATCTACCAATGGCAATATAACAATAGCCAATGTCATAAGTGGTTCTAGTGGCTCTGATGCTACGAGTGTAACACTTAATGCTAATGGCAGTGGCAATATAGTTAACGATGTTAATAGCAATAATCCCAAAATTCAAGCCTTAACATTAACTTTAGTTAGTGGAACTGGTAATATTGGTGGTATTGTTGGAACAAGTACTACCAATATAATGGCTGATGCTTCTGCTTTAAGTGCCAATACATCTGGTAATGTTTATATAACTGATAGCAATGCAAGCGGTGTCAGTATGAATGCTTCAAGTGGTAATAGCTTTAACTTCTTAGTTAGCAGCGCTTCTTCAACATTATCCTTAAACGGAGCCCTAAATGCTAATAGCGTCAGTTTATCATCTACATCTAATTTGACTATAAATGGTGTTTTAGAGGCGAGCAATATTGATTTGAGTTCTACATCTAATGGCAATATTACTTTAGCCAACGTTTTAAGTGGAGTTAGTGGAGCCAATGCTACCAGTGTAACGATAAGTGCTAATGGCAGCGGTAGTATAGTTAATGCAATTAATAGCAATAATCCTCAAATTCTTGCTACAACCTTAACTTTGACTAGCGGTACTGGTAATATAGGTAGTTTAGCCGGAGCTACTAGCACAAATATTAAAACCAATGCTTCAATAGTTAGTGCTAACACTTCTGGAACTGGAAGTAACGGCAATGTTTATATATCAGATAACAATGCTAATAGTGTTAACTTAAACGCATCAACCGGCAATAGCTTTAATTTAAATGTAACTGGAGCCTCAAGTAACTTAACTCTGGCTCAAACACTTACAGCTACAACAGTTAATTTGGCTACAGCTGGTGGTAGCTTAACTACCAATGCAACACTTGCGGCTTCTAATTTAAATCTGACAACTGCTGGTAGCGGTGCTTTAACTATTAATTCACAAATTGGTTTAAGTACCAGTACTGATAATTTAAATGCTGGTGGTTATTTAACAACCGGAACTAACGGGGTAATTATGGCTAATACCTTAAATTTAACCAGTACAACTGGTGAAATTGGCTTTGGCGTAGGTGGCTTATCACCATTAACGACTCAAGCTAAAAGTATAACCTTTGATGCTCCTTATTCAGTTGGTA
>JAKAZS010000012.1 GCA_021815785.1 bacterium | reverse complement strand
GCCACCAAACGCTTGTGAATTAAGCATGCTAGCCCATGAGCTCAATGGCAATAGCACAAAAGTCTTAATCTACGGTTCGGTGAATAATACGTCTGACAATTTAATAACCATAAATAATCCTAATGACTTGCTGAAAGCTATCAAAGCCAATCCAGGTTTATTAATTTTCGTACATTCAAGCTGCCTAAAAGATAAAGAAAATGACAATACTTTAAACCTATGTAACGACGGTCACGTAATGACGGATGTGCGATTGAATAATGACCATAAGACCTTTACGATATCAAAACAATGGGGCATTGAATCTGACCATAATTATACTTTAACAGAACTTTATAACGCTATAAAAGGGATAAAATAATGCCTTATTTTGACTTTAACTATAACCACTATATTAATGTCCGCCAGGAAATTTACGATGTATTAAATTCACCAACTGATAAATTACCCCAACCGTTAACCGCCGACCAAGTAAATAGTATAAGTATGCATTGCACTATGTTTGATGAAATTATTTAAGGTCGAGAAAATCTTTTAAAGTTCCCGTTAAATTGGTTTTAAGATCATATACGCCCATTTCACCTTTAACTTGTCTGTAAGTATCACTGTTAATTCTCTGTTCAATATCACTATCAATAAGTTTGGTTTTAAAAGTTAGCAGTAATGAAGAAGTTGAATGATCTGGATAATTTAGATTGGCTTCAATAGGCAGTTGTTTAAGATTCTTTAAGCCATAGGCATTGCTAATAACAGCACTTTGAGATATCGATAAATTTTTATTCTCGATTACATAACACTCCACACTTTTAAAATTAATTTTATCATTAAGCAAAACTGATGTTGAAACTTGGGTAAAATTTTGTTCTTTACTTATTTTGACTAATTTAAGACAAGGGAAATTATCGCAGCTGCATGAAGCTAATTTAAACCAATTAGTGGTGTTTGTATTTTTCCAGAAACTGTTATTTGCCCTTTGGGCAAAATTACCCTGATATTTTGTATATTTGGCTTTGAAAAATAATTTATCTTTAGCATTAATAACAGTAATTTCATCATTATCGGCATAGGCGATAACCCAAATTTTAATTTCGGGCATATTTAAGATTAAAACATTATTGTTAAAGTAAATAATGCTACGCCCACAGACTTTAGCTTTTTGTTCAAGATAAATGTATTGCTTAGCTGTTGCGTTAACGTTAATCATTAAGCTACAAATTAATAGCCAAAATAATTTATCCATTAAAATATAATTTTTTTTTTTCATTACTTAGATAATAAGCAAATTCTAAAAAAAACTAATACCAATAATAAAAAATCATTCAATTCCTAACATATCTTTTACCATTGGGCTAATTTCCCTAGAAAGGTTGTAAACTTTGGATTCGGTTTTAACTGTTTGAAATTTAAGTTTTGGTAAAATGGTTTCTAAACTGTTGTTGGTAGTTGTAGTTTTAGTGGTTTCAATAAATTTACTGATTTTGCCATCTTTATAGTACATAGTTGAGCTGATTGGGTAATTATCAAGATTTGGTAAACCAAAAATTAAGCTAATAAAATAAGATTCACTTGAATTTAATTTTGGTGCATTACTAATATTGCATTTTACTTCTTTGATTATGTCTTTATCTGAATTTAGTATGGTTGATGGTGATTTTGGCTGAGGCTTATTAATTAATAAGGTAGATAATGGCTCAAAATCATTGGCAAGATTATCTGATTTATTATTTTGATTGATTTTAATATTAGCCAATTTGCAAGGCATTTTATTGATTAAGACTAATTTATTATTTATATGCCAATTATATCTTTGTAAAGGCTTGCTAAAATAGCTTGAAGCTCTTAGGGCTACTGAACCATGAAAATGTTTATAAGTACATGAATAGCTTAACTTATTAACTTCATTAAAAACGGTTATGGATTCTTGGGCTTGATTTGTTAAATACCAAAGTTTGGATTTGGGTACATTAATAAGTAAAAAATTATCATTTAGGTAAGCAATTACATTACCAGCTATTTGCGACTGTTGATAGAGTACTAAAGTTGTGGCCAAGGCTTTCAATGATAAGCTTGACCATAACAATAAGCTAAATAATAAACAATATTTTGGTTTTAACATAACATTTTCATTAATAATGAAATCTGGGCTACCAAAGAAAACAAGGGGGGCAATTTAAAAGATATTTTTAAGGGAGATAAATAGTATGGGATGCCAAGGAAAACACAGGGTAAGTTAAAAGTAAATTGATTTATGGTAATTAAAAAACTTTATATTTAAATTATAGTCTATTTCCTTGATGTAAAGTGTTAAATTAATTAAGTTGCTTTTAAAAAAATGCTTAATTCTGGTAAACTTTATTAATTCTTTTAAAATTGGCTATTTAAAATTTAGTTAGTTTTATAGATAATTAAGCTTAAATGATATTGGTAAATTAACGTTATGCTTGGGGGGTTGTAAAGAATAAATGGTTGAAGCTATTCAACTGTTACGTCATGTAAATGTGAAAGTAATAGTGACCGAAAATTTTAAAAACCAGGTTAGTAACGATCTTAACCGCCAAATTCAACAATATGAAACAGTTATTCAGCAAATAGATTTTGAAGTAAGACGAATTTCTACCGAAATTGAGAAAAAAGCTACCCCGGCAACTGCGCTTGAGTCAAAAAGTCAAATTGACAATGTGAAAGCGCAAGCTGTAGCAGAAAAACAACGTTTAACCCAAATGCGTGATGAATTGCTCAACCGCAAACAGGTTTTATTTGAAATGCCTATTGGCTCAGTCGTTACGCAGTTTACGGTGGAAAGCCCCGTGCAGGTAAGGCTAGGTGATGATTTGTATCAAAGATTAGAATCAGGTGAAATTTTAGTTAAAGATAATATTATTCAGGAAATTAAGTTTTAAATAAAGAACTAGTTAATTGTCATTGATATAGTCCCGTAAATCACGAACTTTACTTAGTTGTTTTAGAGTGCGTAAGGCTTTTAATTCGATTTGACGGGTTCGTTCGCGGGTTATACCAACCATTCGGCCAACTTCTTCGTAGGTACGATTAATACCATTGTCCAGGCCAAATCTTAAAACGATAATGTCTCGCTCACGTGGGCCAAGATTTTTTAAGACATTGTGGATGTCTTTAAGTAGCAAATTGTTTTCAGTTAATAAATCTGGCTTGCTCGTTGATAAATCCTCAACCAGATTTTTTAAACTGCTATCTTCATCCCCTTGACCATAAATAGCATCTAGGCTTAAAGGAGTATTGGTAGCATTTAAAATTGTTTCTAATTTTTTGATGCTTAAGTTTAAGTATTTGGATAATTCTTCAATACTTGGTTTACGCCCTAATTCCTGGGTTAATTGATAAGTGGTTTTATTGATAACATTAAGTCTTTCGACCACATGAATCGGTAACCTTATGGTTTGAGACTTATTGGCAATAGCTCGGGTTATACTTTGTTTGATCCACCAGGTAGCATAAGTTGAAAACTTAAAACCACGGTTGGGATCAAAGCGTTCGGCAGCTTTAATTAAGCCTAAATTACCTTCTTGAATAAGGTCTAATAAGGGTAAACCACGGTGTTGATAACGTTTAGCCACACTGACTACTAATCTTAAATTGGACTGAACTAATTTTTGCTTAGCCTGACTATTACCTTGGAGAATAAGTTTAGCTAATTCGATTTCTTCAGCTTGATTAAGTAATTTTTCTTTGCCAATATTACGTAAGTAAACCTGAATGGCTTCTTCGGTATTAGCTTGGGCATGGATGGCCGTTATTGGTTCTAAATCGGGCTCAAAATCGCTGTTTTCATCTTCTTCAACAGTAAATCCTAAATCTTGATTTATAGTCTCAAAATTATTAAATTCGATTGTATTATAATTGTCTTCCATTTTGACCTTCTTAGAATTTTTTAAATTTCTTAAATAAATTTGGTTTTTTCGCTAACTGGCTTACAGTTAAAGGGTTCAAGATAAAGTAATATGCATTTTCCCTTGACATGTGTATACTATATAATTTTAGACGGTTGATAATTACTTAAAGTTCCGGTTGAATCGCTTAAATCTGTCAATTGGTGCAGATTTTTAACTTTTTATTAAACTGTTTGAAGCTTAATATTTTTTCAATCTTTTAACCGTTAACTTCTTAACATTTTATTACTTAATATTCAGGTATGTTTGGCTTTAAAGTAGAAATTTTAAGCGTTTAGTGCTAAAATTTTTTTTATAAGGGCTATTAGCTCAGGTGGTTAGAGCGCACCCCTGATAAGGGTGAGGTCCCCGGTTCGAGTCCAGGATAGCCCAGTTAATTTGTTATGTTTGACCAGAAATATTTAATAGTGGGGGCTTGGCTCAGTTGGTAGAGCGTCTCTTTTGCACGGAGAAGGTCAGCGGTTCGATTCCGCTAGCCTCCAAATTTTTTAATAGAATCGGTTAATGTCTAGACTTATTTTAAAAAATGCTCAGGTAATTTCGCCTATTGAAGAGTTTAAAGCTAATTTATTGATTAGCGATGGATTTATTCAAAGCATTGAACCGGTTAATTCTTTAACAGTAAGTGATAATACACCAATAATTGACTGTGAAAATTTTTATGTAACTCCTGGATTAATTGACTTACAGTTTAATGGTAATAATATCTGTAATTTATGGACTAAGCCAAATCAGGCTGATTTTGTCCGTATGTGTGAGGATTTAGCAAGAAATGGCTGTACTAGTTTCCTGCCTACCTTAATTACCGATGAAATAACAAATTTAGAGCAAGGGATTAATTTTTTAGCGCTGTATTGTTTGGATTCGCTAAAGGTTTTTAATGATAAGGTTTGTAATCGTGTATTAGGTATTCATCTGGAAGGTCCATTTATATCTATAGATCGTTGTGGTGTTCATCCGCGTGAATTTATCCTTAAACCAAGCCTGAATATAGCCCAACGACTTTGTCAGCAAGCTAATATTAAGATTATGACGATTGCCTGTGAAAACGACCCCGAATTAAGCGTAACTAAGTTTTTACAAAGTATTGGTGTTACCGTATCGCTTGGTCATTCTAACGCTAGCCTGGCTGACGCTAATTTGGCTTTTAGCCATGGTGTTAATTTAGTAACCCATTTATTCAATGCGATGCCTTCAATACATCATCGCAATCCGGGGTTAGTGACAGCTGCACTTTTGGCGCAGAACGTTACCTGTGCACTAATTCCAGATGGTTTGCATTTAGATAAAAATATCATTAAACTTGTCATAAAGACAAAAGGCATAAATAATGTCATTTTAGTTACAGATTGTGCTACGGTTGGCACTAGCGGCGGTGGTTTGGTTGGCTCATCCATTACTTTAAGTCAAGGTGTGCGTAATTTAGTTGAATGGAATATCTGTAGTTTTCAGCAAGCTATTATGATGGCTTCGTATAATTGTGCCAGAGTTCTTAATAATTTAGATTATATTGGTGTTATTGCTCAAGACAAATGTGCTGACTTGATTTTATGGGATAAAACCAATTTAGAAATCAAAACTGTTGTCATAAATGGTCAGATTGTTTGAATTAATATAGTTAGCCCCGTTATGATTTTCAAAAAACGATACTGTTGTTATTATTGGGCAGATTGTTTGAATAATGCTTAAAGTTGTTAAAAACTGTGCAGGACAAATTTTAAGATAAGAAAAACCATAATGGCTAAAATAACAAAGATAATATTGGTTAAAATGGGTTTAGCTTTTTTTTCTTGTTGAAACGCCTTTTTCATATCGGATAAATGTGATTGCGATGAGATTTTATTGGCATGCCACTGTTTTAACTGATCAGTTGTTTGGACTGATTGATTTAAATGTTTTAATTCCAGTTTACTCCCTAAATCATGGATTACATTTTCGTTAGGCGTTGAAGCTATGGTTTTATTAATATCCAGTTTATCTAAATTGGCTTTTTGATCATCCTTATTATGTTTAGCCTGAACAATTATTTCCCGCATTATTTTAGATACTTCAATGCCTTCATTATTATTATTGAGAGGATTAAATTCTAAGGTTTTAACCGGGTCAGCTAATTCAATTAATCTTTCTTCAATGGGAATATCGTAAAAATCGGCCGAATACAAATCGGGTTCACTTGGGTCATCATTATTAACATTGACTCTTCTTTCGCGCTCAGCTTTAGGGGAATTTAATTTGCTGTAGTTAGGGCTAGGCATTTTAATACTGGCCTCTAACTGTTCAAAAAATTCGAGTACCGAGTTTTGGCGATCATTTTTAGACTTTGCCAAAGATTGTTTAATTACATTATTTAACTCAGGGTAATTCTTGAATTTTGCATCGAAATCATAAATATTGGGGATTGGATCACTAATGTGCATTTGCATGAGTTTGATAATATCGTTTGCGGAAAATGGTCTTTTGCCAGTTAATAATTCAAAAGTTAAAATTCCGGTTGCATAAATATCGGTTTTAAAGTCAACTTCAGTACCTTTACATTGTTCTGGTGACATATAAGCTGGTGACCCTACAATTTTTTGGGTGCCCGACCGAATTAAACTTACATCGTTTAATTCGGCAATACCAAAATCAACAATTTTAACAAAATCATTATTTGAATTAGAACTGGATAAAAGAATATTGGCAGGTTTTATATCTTTGTGAATTATACCAGCCTGATGGGCTTCATTTAAACCTCTGGCTATCTGACCAACAATGTCAATTACTCGAGAAATTGACATTGTATCGTTTTCAGCCAGTGTTCTTGACAAGGTATTGCCTTCAAGATATTCCATGACCATAAAGGGTTTATTATCATCGGTTAAGCCTGATTCAAATACGGTTACGATATTTTGATGCCGAATTCGTGAAGTTGCCGTTACTTCGCGAAAAAACTTAGCTAAAGATGGAGCAGTTGCCTGAACTGGATAGTTGAGAATTTTAACGGCTACGTCTTGCCCAATCAGTAACCTGGTTGCTTTGTATACTGTACTACTGGCACCTTCACCAATCAAATCTTCTAATACATATTTTTCATTAATTAAAGCACCAATTAACGGGTCATTAATAAATTCCAACAAATTACCATCAAATGGACAACTGTTAGTTGAATCCCTAAATGATCTTTTACATATTTTACATAATTTCATTTTTTGACTTTCATAATTTATTAACTAGTTAATTAATACCCAGTAATAGATATATTTAAATGAGGATTTGCGTGATTTAGACATATTTGAAGATTAAATTTTAACATCTTTAAAAGTATTTAAACTCAAAGTATTACTTTGTTGTTTATAAATTTATTAACTGATGTAGTAAAATGCAATAAAATGATTGGTGTTTTTTCAATGATTAGTTTTGTCGTAAACTAGCTGACGGCAAGTTTATATTGTCTTTGCTAATAGCGTTATAGCCTGAGCCGCAATTCCTAAACCTTGTCCAATAACTCCTAAATTATCAGTAGTTGTAGATTTTATATTAATATCGGCAATTGGCATATTTAAAACTTGAGCCAGGTTATGTTTAATGCTTTGGTAGTAAGGGCTTAGCTTGGGGTTTTGACAAATTATTATGGTATCAATATTTACAATTTGATATTGATTTTGATCTAAAAGAGCTTTTATTTCTTTTAGGAGATTTGTACTTAGAATATTATGATAATGTATATCACTGGAGGGAAAATATTGACCAATATCACCAAGTCCCATCGCTCCAAGTAAAGCATTGATAATTGCGTGGGTTAGCACATCGCCATCAGAGTGACCAAGAATACCTTTTTCATATTCAATTTCGATACCACCAATAATAAATTTCCGATTGGGCACTAATTGATGGACGTCATAGCCAATACCAATTTTCATAGCATTTTAATTTTCATTAATGTAGCATTGCCATCAACTGTTTCATCAGGTTTAACCAGAATTTCGTCAACTTGACCATCATGGTTGGCTACAATTTCGGATTCCATTTTCATGGCTTCAATTACCAGTAATTTTTGACCAGCTTTAATGATGTCGCCCGATTTTACAAGTATATTTTTGATTAAGCCGGGCATTTTAACCGATATTATTTCTTCGTCTAACGGTTTGGTAAAATGATTGATTTTATTTTGTTTAAATTTTGCTGGAGTTTTTGAGGATTTAATTTCAGCTATTTCGACATTAAATATTTCATTATCCACTTTAACTCTAAAACTTTTACTATTGGCTAATTGAGTCGATTGACCCGATTGTGTAATAATGTCAGGCGTATTAGCCGTTAAAGTTTTTGAGGCTGTTTGACTAGGTTTGTTTTGATCCGAATTACTTTTAAATAAATGGATAAATTCGGTTTCTACATATGAAGTAAAAATTTTATCGTCAATAAAAATTTTATCGTCAATAATCTTGCGGTGAAAATCAAGTGTTGTTTCAATACCCGTAATTTGAAAGTTATCTAGAGCAATTTTACTGCGCTCAATGGCTTCATTACGATCTTTACCCCAAATAACTAATTTAGCTAGCAGCGAGTCAAAATATGGGGTGATTTCATAATTATTATGGCAATGGGTATCGACTCTGACAAATGGTTGCTGGGGAACTGTGAAGCTGTCAATTCTACCAAAATTAGGCTGGAAATTTGCATATGGATTTTCCGCATTGATTCTAAATTCAATACCATGTCCAGCTGGTATTATGTTTTGTGAATATTGGAGTTTTTCACCGCTAGCTAGCTTTATTTGTTCTTTAGCAATGTCGATACGGGTAGTTACCTCGGTTACGGGGTGTTCAACTTGAATACGGCTATTAACTTCTAAAAAATAAATTTTATCGCTAGCTACTAAAAATTCTATAGTACCAATATTATTGTAATTAATAGATTTGGCAATTTTGATTGCCGTTTCGTGAAGTGTTTTTCTTACGCTGGGACTAATGCTAGCGGCTGGGCTTTCCTCAATTAATTTTTGATGACGCCTTTGCGTTGAGCAATCACGCTCACCAAGCGTTATAATATTGCCATAGTTATCGGCCATTATCTGTACTTCAATATGTTTAGCTTCTTTAAAATATTTTTCAAGATATATATCACTGCTACCAAAATATCTTAAACTTTCACTGCTAGCCTTTTTTAGAGCCGATTCTATTTCATCTTCCTGGTTAATCAGGACAAAGCCACGTCCGCCTCCACCACCAGATGCCTTACAGGCAATAGGGTAATTGTATGTTTGCGCAAAAGCCTTTACCTCATCAATATTGGTGATAGCAGTAATGGTACCTGGTACCATAGGGATATTATATTTAGCCATAATCTGTCGTGATTCAATTTTTGAACCCATTTGTTTGATTATGTTATAGTTTGGGCCAATAAAAGCAATATTATTTTCGGTACAAGTTTTTGCAAAATGATAATTTTCAGAAAGAAAACCATACCCAGGATGAATTGCATCTATATTATTTTGTTTAGCAGTTTGAATAATTGCTTCAATATTTAAATAAGCTTCAATAGGCTTGCCTGGAATTAAATAATTTTCATCTGCATAATTAAGCAGATTGCTTGAAGCATCAATTTGGGCATAAATAATAGCTGTTTTACAACTTAGTTCTTTACAAGCTGTTAATAGCCGTAAAGCAATTTCTCCACGATTGGCAATGAGAATTTTTTTAAACATTTTTAATTTTCCACATTAAGTTTTTTAAATTATATAATTATAACTGTTAAATTAGGGTAATTTTGCATAATATGCTAGTTAGTATTTAATTATTATATTTTTACGTTAAATTTTAAGATTCGTACTCATTTGTTTAATTTAAGTTATCATTAAAGTTATGGCAAATTTGATTTTTTCCAACATTCTTATTTCAGGCTCCGGCTTCATGGGTACCCATATAGCTTATTTAATTACCCAGAAAACGTTAGGTAAAGTGATTGTTTATGATAGTAATCAGTTATCTCTTGAAAAGTCTAAGGCGACTATTACAGACATTGGCCAAAAAGCCATTGGTAAAGCTAAACTGCTGGATAGTGAATTTGCATCAATGTTAAGTCGGTTGACTTTTACTAATTCAATTGATTCAGTGAGTAATTGTGATTTGGTTATTGAAGCTATCTTTGAAAACCTCGCCATAAAACAAGAGCTGTTTGCGGCTCTTGACAAAGTGATGCCTAATCATTGTATTTTTGCAACTAATACTTCCAGTTTATCGGTTACTCAAATTGCAGCTAAAACTAAGCGAACCAGTCAATTTATTGGTATGCATTTCTTTTCGCCCGCTCATATCATGAAGTTGATTGAATTAATTCCCGGTCTTGATACCAGTACTGAAACTATCGCTAAAATTAAGGATTTTTCGCAGCAACTGGGCAAAGAAGTAGTTATGGCCAATGATTTCCCGGGATTTATTACCACTAGGCTTGGTCTTGTCTTAATCAATGAGGCTATTTATACATTAATGGAGGGCATTTCCAGTAAAGAAGAAATTGATACAGCGATGAAATTAGGCTATAACCATCCGATGGGGCCATTAGAATTAGCTGATTTTATAGGTCTGGATGTCTGTCTAAATATCTTAAATAGGTTATATGAAGGTTTTAGTGATTCAAAATACCGACCTTGTCCACTATTGAAAAATTATGTGGCAGCCAATCATTTAGGTCGCAAAACCGGTTCTGGATTCTATGATTATTCAAGGAGTACTTAATTATGATTACTCTATGTATCGGTAATTTGGTATTAGTTACTACCTTTTTTGCCCTGACCTTAGTTTTTTATGCATTAAGGCAAAGAATACCGGATGTTCAAGAGCTTAAATTGACTAAATTCCCTTTGGTTTCAGTTGTGGTGCCAGCGCGTAATGAAGAATCGAAAATTTTACGTTGTTTGGATTCTTTATTAAATCAAAGTTATCCTAATTTAGAAATTATTGTTATTGATGATCGCTCCCAGGATAATACAGGCACTATTATTGAGGGCTTGGCTAAACTGCATCCAGATAAGCTTAAAATGGTTAAAGGGATTGAAGCTCCTGATGGTTGGGTGGGCAAATGTAATGCTTTACGCAATGCGGTAGCTTATGCCAGTGGTGAATACTTTGTCTTTACGGATGCTGATACGTATCACCATAAAGATTCAGTTTTAAGAGCCGTAAGTTATGTGCGTAAGCATAAAATTGACTTAATCTCGTTCATTCCCGTTCAAGAATTTGGCAGTTTTGCGGAAAGATTAATTATGCCATTGTTATTGAGTTCATTTTTATTGGGTGATACTTTTCATGCGGTTAATGAGCCGTTGGCTAAACGAGCCTATGCCTATGGCCAGTATATATTGTGCGCCCGCAATGCTTACGAAGCTATTGGTGGGCATCAAAGTGTCCGTGATGAAATTGTTGAAGATCATGCCTTGGGTAGAGTTTTTAAAGAAAATGGCTTTAAAATTTGGGTGGCCTGCGGCCGAGGTTTATACCAGGTACGCATGTACACTGATTTACAATCATTGTGGTATGGTTGGACGAAAAATCTTTATTCATTAATTGATAGTAAAATAAGCAATTTGGCCTTAATTTTATTTTTTGTCAATTATGTTGTCTTTCTGCCATTTTTAAGCTTAGGCTATTTGTTTTATGCCTTTGCGACCCAGCCATTAAGTCATGAATTAATTCAATTAACCCAATTAGTCTTAACTTCATTAGTTGTGCTTATTTGTTGGTATAAACGAACTAGTACTCATTTTGAAGGTTTAGAATCCCGCCATTTTTTGATGTTGCCGTTAGGCTGTATGGTTCTATCAATGCTGTACATTCATTCGGCCTATTTAGTATTGACTGGTCGAGAAGTAAATTGGAAAGGTCGCAAGTACCGAGTTAATTCAGCTAAAACTATTCAGGATAAATTGCTCCATTTAAATCAGCAGTCCTATTCCAAAATATCTAAATAACTCATATTTATAAGGTTTAAATGTTTAATATTTTTAAAAATTATTTTACGCGTAAAATTGGGATTGACCTAGGTACTGCTAATACGCTGATATATTTAGATAATAAAGGTATCGTTTTACGTGAGCCATCTGTCGTAGCTATAGACGTTCAGACCGATATGGTTTTAGCCTGTGGTGAAGAAGCCCGAGCCATGATTGGCCGGACTTCGTCAAGTATTAAAGCAATTAGACCATTGCGTGATGGGGTTATTGCTGATTTTAAATATGCTGAGATAATGCTTAAGCGCTTTGTTGAAACTGTCTGTACACCTCAATTTGGCAAGCCGGAAATTGCAATTGGAATACCATCTGGGGTAACCGGTGTGGAAAGGCAGGCGGTTCACAATGCAGCGTTAAAAGCTGGAGCCAGTGTAGCCTACTTACCCGAAGAGCCTTTAGCTGCTGCTATCGGTGCAAATCTTCCGGTTATTGAACCAACAGGATCAATGATTATTGATATTGGTGGTGGTACTACAGAAATTGCCGTGTTAAGCTTATCCGGGATAGTTGTTAATGAATCAATAAGAACAGCTGGCGATGAATTTAATGAAAATATAATTTCATACTTAAAAAAGGTGCATTCGCTAGCTGTTGGTGAACGAACTAGTGAGGAAATTAAATTTACGCTGGGGTCAGCTTATGATAATGGCGATAATGACAAGTATGATGTGAGGGGATTAAGTCTAATTAACGGGTTGCCTCGAACTGTTACGATTAGTCGTGGTGAAATTCGTGAAGCTTTAAGTAAACCGCTTCAAGATATTATTGAAGCTATCCGCAAAACCTTTGAACGGACACCTCCGGAATTAGCTGCTGATATTTATGCACGCGGGATTATGTTAACAGGTGGTGGAGCTTTGCTTCAGGGAATTGATGAATTAATTGCCAATGAAACAGAAGTCCCGGTGTTTATTGCTGATGATCCCTTATCCTGCGTAGCTCTTGGTACGGGAAAAATGTTAATGGACCCTGGTTATCATCGTGTTTTGCAGCATGCATTTTCTCATGTATAGATAAATATTCTCGTGAATACTATTAATAACGAATCTAATGATGATTTAAATATTAAAGTTGATCCTAATTCAGGTTTTGTTGAAATTATTGTTTTGTTCTTCTTTATATGTCTTTTAGCTGGACCGTTTAGCGGAATAGTTTTATCTCTATCAGCTAGTTTTGCTAAATTAGCCAGCCAGGTAAATCTTCAGTATCAGTCAACCAAACAGTTAGCTACAGCTCTTATCGAATCAAGTGCCAAGATTAAGCATTTAGAACAGGAGTTGGCGAAAAATCAGGTTGAATTAGCCGGTCTTAAGGAACAAACTCGGGATACTAGTTCTTTACGTAAATTACTTGACTTAAAAAACACCTTTAAATCTGAAACAATTGCCTGTGATGTAATTGGTCATACACCGAGTAATTGGTATAGTCAAATCATAATCGATAAAGGAAGTAATAATAATATCCAAACCGGTTTTGCGGTAATTAATTCTTTTGGCGTAGTCGGTCAGGTAATCGAAGTTGCAGCCGACACAGCTGTAGTTCGTTTATTAACCGATCCCCAGCAGAAAATTGGGGTTATTATAAAAAAAGCTAATGCTACGGGTATATTGGTTGGCTCATTTGACAAGCCACCAGTTATTAATTTTGTCCCATTAGGCTATCCGGTTGAAATCGGGCAAGAAGTGGTTTGTTTAGGAAAAGGAGGCAGTTTTCCCCCTAATCACATCATTGGTACTGTAAGTCGTATTGCGCGTGAAAATAATGGCGCCAGTATGCAAATTGAAGTTAAACTGGCAATTAATGTCGATAATTTAACTTCAGTTATGGTCATTGGACAATCAAAAAATTAAATTTATGAATATCCTTTCAATTAGCAGTAAGCAGAAATTGTTTCTAATATTTTTAGTAATTTCATTCTCATTTTTTGCCTGGGTAATTCAAATTATTTTTATTGGTAAATTGAGATTGGCTCATGTATGTGCTAATTTACCGCTTACCATTATTATTGTTACTGGGTTAGTGGCTAATTTTAATTATCCTAAAGAAAATCCCAATGAGATTAAGCGGATTTCTTTAGGTCAGGTAGTGAAAAATCAGTTTAAGAATGGTTCAATTAGTGGTTTATTCTTAGGTTTATTTTTAGCTAGTATTGAAAAATCGCTGACTGGTGTTTTGCCAATTGCGTATCCTTTAGTTGGTTTTTTAGCTGGTTATTTTTCTTTAAGGAATTTCTCTTTGCCGGTATTTTTAATTATTCCCTTAGTATTTATGTTTTCGGTTTTAGCACAAGCAATATTTAGTCTTGAATTATTCTTTCTTCATGTCAATGGTGTTTTTAATCACTTAATTAATTTTGCAATGATTGAAGCCTCGATTAATGCGTTAATTGCTCCGTTTGTATATTTCCCAATTAATGCAATTTATGAGTATTGGATAAATATGGAAAAATAATATAATAGTATGGACAATAATCAATCTTTTAAAATTAAATCAATTATTTTAACAATTATTGTTTTACTGTGTTCGCTTAGTTTATTATCCAGACTGGCCTGGCTCCAACTTATTAACCATAATTACTATAAGAAAAAAGCTATCGAAAATTCTTCAAGAGTCACATTTTTGCGTGCTCCTCGTGGTGTTATTTATGATCGCCATGGTAATCTTTTGGCGACAAATGCTGAGTCATTATCGTTAGTAGCTATTCCTAGTCAACTTGATGATATCGATAATTTGGCCAGAATTTTAAGTAAAATTTTAAATGTAAATCAGGCAGAACTTTATAATAAGCTTAATCTTATCAGTTATCGAAATTCTATCCTGCCAGTAGTTATTGAAAGGGATTTGGATATTGATACCGTGTCCAAAATTTATGAAAATCAGTTATTTTTACCAGGCATTGATATTTTATCTGATATTAGTAGAGTATACCCCCAAAGTGATGTGACTGCTCATATCTTAGGTTATTGCGGTGAAATTACCGAAACTCAGTTAAATTATTACAAAGACCGCAAAATGGGTGATGTTGTCGGTCAAGAGGGTATTGAAAAAATTTATGATGAACAGTTGCGTGGGGTTGATGGTGAGCAACGGATCAAAGTAAATGCTTTAGGCCAGGCTTTAAGAGATAAGTCTAATATTCCTAAAATAACCAAACAGGCAATTCCGGGACTGCCTTTAGTTAGTACTATTGATCTAGATTTGCAAAAAATTGCCTATGATGCGCTTAAAGGTAAGTCTGGTGCTTGTGTGGCTTGTGATCCGCGAACTGGCGAAATATTAGCTTTAGTATCCCAACCTAGTTTTAACCCTAATATATTTTCGCATAAAATTAAGCCAACTGACTGGGTAAAATTAAATGCTCCTGATCATCCGCTATTTAATCGAGCGTTATCTGGTTATCCGCCTGGATCTATTTGGAAAGCCATAACTTTATTAGCCGCTTTAGAAAGCCACGTAGTTAAACCTGATACTAAATTACATGTTAGTGGTGGCGTTTCCTTGGGTGGATTCTTTTTTGGTGACTGGACTCGTTCTACGGGGCTTTTTGATCTGGTAAAGTGTCTAGCCTGGTCCAGAGATTCAGCTTTTTATCAAATGGGTTTAAAACTTACTCCGGAACAAATTAAATATTGGGCCTGCTTATTTGGTGGCAACCGTCCGACCGGGGTTGAATTACCTCATGAAAGTTCGGGTTTGGTTCCGGATAGTGCCTGGAAGCTTAGGGTTATGAAAGAAAAGTGGTATCCCGGTAATACTTTGCACATGTCTATTGGTCAGACTTTTATTCAGTTAACACCAATGCAGGCGGCACGAATTTATTGTGGTTTTGCCGCCCGGGGTAAATTACCTAATTTGCATTTGGTTAATAAGATTAATAAACGAGTTTTACCAACACCAGAACATGAAACTATAAAGACTAATAAAGAATATTTAAAAGTGGTTTTGGATGGGCTTGAAGCAGTGGTCGCTAGTGGTACTGGTGGTATATGTCGATTGCCTGGTATTAAGGTGGCCGGTAAAACTGGATCAGCTGAAGCGCCACCAGAACATAGTAAAACTCATGCCTGGTTTGCCTGTTATGCTCCGGTTGAAAATCCAAGTATTGTGGTCGTCGTGTTTGTAGAACATGGGGGTCATGGTGGGTCGGCTGCTGCTCCAGTAGCTAAACAAGTTTTGGAAAAGTATTTTCACTTGACTACAGCAAGCTATAATACCAAAAAGAAATAATAAGTCCTTAGTTATTAATATAGATAAATTTGGTAGTAAGTCAACAAATTGACTTTAAACGTTAAACCTTCGTCAGTTAAATACTTAAAATAATGTAGACATTCAGAAGCTATACTTATAGTGTCTTAAGATTTTCAAATGATCAATTTTGAAATTAGTGAAAAATCATTTCCGTGAAGTCGTGATTTTAAGGCCTAAATAAAGCTTGTGATTAAAATAATTCAGTAGTTATATTTTGATATCATTAAATGTAATATTGGTATTACGTTTAATGACTGTAGATATGTATATGATATCTTTAAAATAGTACTAGACAAGTTGGGTAATTTTGTAGATAATATAAAGGTTAGGTTGGAGTAAATTTATGGCTAATACAAAAAAAACTTTAAAATCAGTTTCTGTTGACAAGGAAAATTTTTTACCGTCTTATCAGGATCGAACTTCAGTTGAAGGCTTGGATAATGTATTTACAGCCCAAGAAGAAGTTGCTTATAGTGTTCCTGAGTTAAAAAAACAAAGTATTAATGCCAGTGAGGTAACCGTATCTAAAGAAAAATTAGTATCAGTATTGGAAAATTTTGTGTCACTTATTAAAACGGAAAGTTCGTCAGGCGAAATTGGTAATGTTGCCAATAAAGTTTCGGTGATTAGCTTTGATGATCAAGCTAGCAAAATTGATAATATGAAAAACCTATTGCTTGATGCCAAAGAAACTATAATTAATTTGCTAGAAGAAAGGGTTCAGGATAAAGCGCGAATTGCGAATTTAGAAACTCAGGTTAAATTCTATCCTGATTTACAGGCACAGGCTGATCTGGCTTTAACTATTGCGGTATCTAACAGTCAGACAAAATTAGAAATCACCCAAGTTAAATGTGAATTAGAAAAATTTCGTTTACTTAGAGTAAGAGCTGAATTAGATAAAGCCAAAGCATCATTGTGGAATAAAGTTAAAGCCTGGTGGTTGTCTTAAGGTTACCCTAAAATTTAGACTTGCTTTCATTCAGTTTTTTAGGTTAAGGCTTTAGTAATTTCACTGATAATGATTTTAGTGGTTTCAATTTTATTAACTGACTGAGTAATGTTGCGTCCGACAACCAGATAATCACTACCGGCAGTAATGGCTGCATAAGGTGTTAAAATACGTTTTTGATCGTTAGCCTGGGCATTTTCAAGCCTGATACCAGGTGTAATGACCAGAAAGTCCTGGCCACAGATTTCTTTGATCTGTGTAGCTTCGTTGGCTGAAGCTACAACTCCATCTAGACCACTTTTTTGAGCAAGTACACTTAGGCGTTTAACTAAGTCGTTAGCGGTACAATTAAGGTTAAAATCATTATGAAGCATGATATTATCCAAACTGGTTAAAACCGTAACGGCAATTAATTTAGGCTTTGCCAAACCCTGTTTACTAGCTTCTTGCCTCAGAGCATCACAAGCTGCCATCATCATTGCACTACCACCACTGGCATGAAGGTTTAAAATTTTTACATTAGGATATAAAACTGTTTTACAAGCTTGTTTAACGGTATTAGGGATGTCATGAAATTTTAAATCTAAAAATATATCGGCAAATTCTAAGTCTTCAATTATTCTTCCTTGGGTCGCTAAATATAATTCTAAGCCAATTTTAAATTGAACCCCTAGTGGTGAAAGTTCTTTGGCTAAGGTTATGGCAGTGTCACGATTGTTAAAATCCAAGGCAACAATTAGTTTATTGGCAAAATTTGGTGAAGTTTTAATCATCTTAAGCCAATTTTAGCAAGGGATAGCTTAATTCGTCAGGCTTATGAATGTAAAGCTAAAATATATTACAATTATTTTTACAGTTGTTGTTAGCCCTTGGCAATAGCCACGATTTTTTTTATCCTGAACAAAATGGCACGTTTTTAGTCTGTACTTAAATTTATTTTTAAGTTAAAATTAAGACAAATGATTAAAGGTTGAAATTATGCTTAGATTCCTAACGGCTGGTGAATCCCATGGACCTAAATTGACGGCTATTTTAGATGGTCTGCCTGCTAATATACCGATTAATCAAAATTTTATTAATAATGAATTAAAATTACGTCAATTAGGTTATGGCCGAAGTGCTCGTCAAAAGATTGAACAAGATATCATAAACATAACTGGTGGAATTAGATTTGGCTTAACAACCGGTGGACCGATTTGTCTGGAAATTGAAAATAAAGATTATCAAAATTGGCAGGATTTAATGCAAATTGATAATTTGACTTCAGTAAATAAATTGGCTCTAGCTAATGATAAACGCCAAAACTTAGTAAGTTTTCGACCCGGACATGCTGATTTAGCTGGAACTATTAAATTTAAACATAACGATATTCGTAATGTACTGGAAAGAGCCAGTGCCAGAGAAACTGCCATGCGTGTTGCTATTGGAGCTGTATGCTTACAGTTTCTCAATAATTTAAATATTAACTTAATCAGTCATGTTAAAAGTATTGGAAGCATTAAATCTAATCTGGATAGCAGCAGTTATGCGCTTGAGGAAATTAATCAAATAATTAAGACTTCACAATTTCAATGTCTTGATCTGAATTGTGAAAAGCCAATGCTTGATTTAATTAAACAAGCTCAAAAGCAAGGCAATAGTCTAGGTGGTGTTATTGAAATTCTGGCTGATAATCTGCCGATTGGTCTTGGTAGTTATACACAGTGGGACAGGCGTCTTGATGGCTTATTGGCTCAAAGTATTATGTCAATTCAGGCCATAAAAGCTGTCGAAATTGGTGAAGGTATCAATAATGCTTATTTAATGGGGTCGGAAGTACACGATGCTATCGCCCTTGATTCGCTGAACTTTCTTTCATCAATTCCTTTTAAAACTTTGTCGAATAAGGCTGGTGGCATTGAAGGTGGTATGACTAATGGTCAAAGATTAATAATTCATGCCTTTATGAAACCGATTCCGACCATTGCTCAAAGTTTACCGACTATATCTTTTCCCGATTTTAAAGCAACAACAAGTTTTTATGAACGCTCAGATGTCTGTGCTGTAGCTAGTTGTGCTGTCATTTGTAAAGCTATGCTGGCTTTTACGTTAAGTAGCCAAATTTTGGAAAAATTTGCCGCAGATAATTTTAATGATATTAAAGAATCCATAGCCAGTCATTTTAAATACATTCAGAATTTAGTCAATTGATAATAATATGGCAATTGACTAAATTTAGTCATTGAGGCTAGGGTCGTTTGATTAATTGATATTTATAGGCATATTAAGGTAATTGTTAAGCGTTACTGCGGTCAATTAATTAGGCTTAGCAAAGATTAAAGATTATTTATGATAGCAATAGATTCTACTGGTATCAGTAATTCCGACAATGTCAATGCTGGGGCTGGTTCTCAATAATGGCCAGATTCTTCCATGGATATTTAAGAATTCTTGAATTTGGTCTGGATTGGTTTTTGCTAATTGGGAGTTGAATTTATTATCTAGATTATAATTTACATACCAGACATTACCTTGGTTACTTAAGGTGTTAATAATTTTTTGTTTAATATCATTATTTATGGTTATGTTTGAATTTTTGAAATTTGCGATTGGTAAAATTGGATAAATTTTATTACCATTAACATTATAAGACTTTATGTCAGAGCGATCATTAATATCAGCAAAGTTTCTTTGCATAATGGGATTGTCATATTCATTATTTGTGATAACCAGATCATTAGGCGAATTAATAAAATTCTTAATTTGACTAAGAGCTGGATTAAGTGAAGAAAAGGGGAATTGTCTGGTGAAATTATAGCTAGCACACCAAAATATGGTTAAAATCAACATATTTAGTGAAAGGATTGTTTGAGGCTTAAATCTGGCAAAGAGGATACAGACAAAACTTATTTCCAGCATAATTAAATATGGTATTATTAAAAGAAAATCACTGAAATTAAGATGTTCGTATTTAAAGGCGATTAAACATAAAACTATGGCAATCACTTGGGTCTGATTAAAAAACAACCACAATGTCGAAGGCGAATTATTGGATGTAGGTGTTAATAAGTTGTTTATTTTTTCTGGTAATAGTTTATTGGCTAGATCAAAGGTAAGAAAGCAACTGAGGATAAAAATCAGACTAATAAATAAATTAATAAAGTTATGCTGTGCATTAAAACTACCATTTAATATACAATTAAATAAATTTGAGCAAAAAAACTGCTGATTTAAATTAAGCCAATCAAGCGAACAATTTACTCGGAAATATGGGTTAATCATTAATGTAACAGATAAAGTTAAAGGAAGCGCAAGGTGAAGTAAAATTAGTTTTACGCTTTTAAAATTAATAGTGCGGCCTATACAAAATAATAAAACGACAAACAATTGACTTAAAACAAAAATATAGCCAATTTTGGCTATAAGAATCGTTAGCAATAAGCTTAAAATATAAAAAATATTTAATTTGGGTGATTTTTGTTCAGGAATGAGTTTGTACAGGAAATAAGTATTTAACAACGCTAATAAAGTTACTTCGGTGATAGCACTATATTTACAGGAATAAACCATAACAAACGGACACATTGATAAGGTAAAGGCGTAAAATTTTGCGATAATTGGTTGGTAAATTGATCGGGCAAAAAAATAGGCTGCGGTAATTAAAAAGACCGAAGCCGTCAGGCTAAATAGTTGAAAGCTTTGGCTGGTTTGGCCAAAAATTAAAGTCCAGAATTTGCTTAGACCAAAAAATAAAATTCCCGAATCAGAATTAGCCAGATTGTTACCTATGGCAGTTAAATGACTCAGGCTGGTAATATTAGCATTTTGTGCTTCAAGCCAGGAAATTGAAGTCCAATCAATTGTGTAAAGTCGAAACAGGAGGGTAACTAAAGTTAACCAAAATATAAAACCTAAATTTTTCATAAATAAAATTATAGCAATATTTTATGATTAAGAATAGTTCATTAAGAAGGGAATACTTTTTAACGCTATAGCTAGATTTTCATTAGCATTTATAACCAGAAATTTAATTTTTGAGGATTTTTTGGCAATATTTTTTAGTCCAGCAGAATTAAGTTTGAGTTTATCATTTTCGCTGCGTTTAATTTTGATTTTGAGGAAAGTTAATTCATCGGTAATACGTTGGCGTAAATAAGCTGAATTTTCACCTATCCCACCTGTAAAGACTAGGCAGTCAAGACCGTCTAAGCTAGCGACCATTGCTAATATATATTTTTTTAGATTATGGACAAAGATATCCAAAGCCAATTTGGCTGATTCATTACCTTGGTGCGTTAATTTAATTAATTCTTGAAAATTGCCCGTTAGACCAGAAAGTCCTTTTAAGCCTGATTCAAAATTAAGAATATGATTAAGTTGACTTAGGCTATATTTTTCCTGAAGTAAATAAGTTATGATACCAGGATCGAGACTGCCAGATCTAGTGGCCATGGTCAGGCCGTCTAGAGGTGTAAATCCCATGGTCGTATCCACGCACTGATTATCTTTAATAGCCGATAAACTTGCACCAGCCCCAAGATGAGCAATAACTATTTTAGCAGGACTGTGTTTATAATAGTCTTTAATTTTATGATAACAGTATTCATGGTTAATACCATGAAAGCCATAGCGCTGAATATGTAAGTCATTGTAAAAGCTAATCGGTAAGGCATAAAGTTTGGCCGCTAAAGGAAGATTGGCAAAAAAAGCCGTGTCAAAAAATGCTAGTTGGATAGACTGAGGAAGTTTTATTTTTAAGCTTTCAATGGCATAAACTGCTGAAAGGTTGTGTAGCGGAGCAAACTTAGCGAGATCCTTAATGTCTTTATTGACTTTTTCATCGATGATAATGGGTTCATGGTAAAATCTGCCACCATGAACAATACGATGGCTGATTAGTTTTAGATCATCTAAATTAATTTCGTTGAGAAATGAATTTAGATGATCCGTAATTTCTTGCTGATGATTGTCGCTTTCAGCTAATAATTTAAAAGTGCGTTCTTGGATATGTTTTACTTTATTTGTCTGAAACAATTCAAAAACAGATAATTTTAAACTACTGGATCCTGAATTGACAATTAAATTTAAACTAGTCATGATGAATTAAGTGATAGCGTGCTTGAATAGCATCTTCTAAATCAACTTGAATTGGTTTAAGTTGCCAGATGTTTTTACAATATTCATTAATTGATCGATCTGACGAAAAATAGCCCATATTAGCTACATTAATAATTGATTTAGCTACCCATTCTTGAGAATTTAAATAATCAGTACTGATTTTTTCCTGTGTGTTAATATATGAATCAAAATCTTCTAATACCATAAATGGGTCACTGTATAATAAATTGTTAACAATATCATTAAAAATGTGTTTATCACCATCACTAAAAACCCCATTACTTATTGAATCAATAGCCTGGCGCAAAACTGGATTGCTTTCATAGAATGAATGGGGGTTATAGCCATTGTTTTTACTTTCCTGAACCATAGTTTCAGTCATGCCAAAGATATACAAATTATCTTTACCAACATAATCCATGATTTCGATATTAGCACCATCAAGCGTACCAATGGTTAGAGCTCCATTTAAAGAAAATTTCATGTTACCGGTTCCTGATGCTTCAGTGCCAGCCAGGGAAATTTGTTCACTAAGATCGGCTGCTGGATAAATTTTTTGTCCAAGTTTTACACTAAAATTAGGCAGAAAAACAACTTTTAAAATTTCATTAACGTTAGGATCATTATTGATTGTGTTAGCTACGGCATTAATTAACTGAATTATCTGTTTGGCCATATAATATGCTGGTGCAGCCTTACCACTAAATATAAAAGTTCTTGGCGTAATGTTTATATTAAGGTTATTCTTGATTTTATTGTATAAGCTAATAATGTGCAAAACATTTAAATGTTGGCGTTTATATTCATGAATGCGTTTGACCTGACAGTCAAATAAACTGTCGGGATTAATCGTAAGTCCTTGACTGGCTTCAATAAAATTAGCTAAATTTAGTTTATTTTGTTTTTTTACTTTAAGCCAATTTTTTTGAAAATCTTTATTGTAGGCTAACTTTTCAATTGTCTTGATTTGATTTAAGTCATTAAGCCAATTTGTATTAATATATTCATCTAATAGATTCGCTAAATTAGGATTGGCATTTTTTAGCCATCTTCTTGGTGTTATACCATTAGTTACATTAGTGAATTTTTCAGGATTTAAAATATAAAAATCATTAAACAAATGAGATTTCAAAAGTTGCGAATGTAATTTAGCTACACCATTTATATATTGAGCACCTATTACAGCTAAATTAGCCATTTTGACGTATCGTTCACCCGTTTCATCAATTAAAGAAACCCTGCTAATAAAATCATCATCATATTTATTACTGGATCTTACTTTATCTAAATGGCGCTGGTTAATTTCATAAATTAATTCCAGATGTCTAGGTAAAGTTCGTTTAAATAAAGAAATTGGCCATTTTTCCAGAGCTTCGGTCATTAAGGTGTGATTTGTGTAGTTTACACTTTTGGTGGTAATTGCCCAGGCTTCTTCATAACTTAAATCATGCACGTCTATTAACAGTCTCATTAATTCCACCACGGCAATACTTGGATGGGTATCATTTAACTGAATGGCAAATTTTTTATGAAAATTATGAATTTTATCACCACGACGAAAATGTAAATCAATCATATTTTGAATTGATGCTGAAACAAAAAAGTATTGCTGTGCTAGTCTTAATTGTTTACCTTCAAAAATAGCATCATTCGGATAAAGGATTTTTGATATAGTTTCAGATAATATTTTATCGTGTACTGCTTCAAAATAATTACCGCTATTAAATACCTCAAAGCTAAAATCTTGGATGGCTTCTGCTTTCCATAGTCGAAGAACATTGCACATATTAGTTTTATAGCCTGGAATAGGGGTGTCATAAGGCATTGCGGTAACCTGATAACTTGGTACCCATTCTACTCGATACTTACCATTTTTATCAGTATAGCTTTGGGTATAACCACCAAATTTTATGATTGACGATTGTTTTGGTCTCCTTATTTCCCAGGGATTACCGCTATGTAACCAGCGATCGGCTATTTCTTTTTGACAGCCTTTTTGAATTAATTGGCGAAAAATACCGTATTCATATCTGATACCATAACCAATTGCGGGATAATTTAAAGTGGCTAACGATTCTATATAACAGGATGCCAACCGGCCTAGACCACCATTACCCAATCCTGGTTCTGGTTCGTGTTCAATTAATTGATCTAAACTATAATTGGAGATCTTGGAAACTTCTTGCATTTCTTGAATTAAGTCTAGATTAATGACATTTTGACCCAAATGTGTGCCTGGTAGATATTCGGCTGACAGGTAGCCAAGTATTCGTGAATCTTTATTTAGATAAGTTTTTTGCGTGCTTAAAAACCTTCTAAGCAATCTATCGCGAATTGTTAGTGACAGGCCAATATAATAGTCATTTAAATTGGCTCGACCTATATATGTCCCTAAATCGTAAAATAAATGATCAACAAAACCAGCTTTTAATGATTCAATACTTAAACCAGTTCGTTCGTCTAATTCTGTTGTTACAACATAGTTCGGATTTTTATTTGTTGCTTGAATTGATGAAACTGACTTTGTTTTAGGGCTAGCAACTGTTGCTTTGACTTTACTTGGTTTTGCCTTGGTTTTACTGGTTTTAGAGTCATCATTTTCATTTTTTTTCATTAGCGCTTTATCCTTTATATGATACTAGTTTATAGAGTCCATTGCCAATTTTTAATTTCCGGCAAATCATCGCCATGTTTAAGAATATAATCTTTATGCTCAATTAATTTATAATGCAGTAATTGCATAAGTCGAGCCGCTTTGGTTTTAAGCCTAGGGACTCTTTCAATTACATCTTTAGCTAAATGAAAGCGATCGAGATCGTTTAAAACAACCATGTCAAATGGTGTTGTCGTTGTCCCTTCTTCTTTGTAGCCACGTACGTGAAGGTTATGATGATTAGTTCGTCTATAGGTTAAACGATGAATTAGCCAGGGATAGCCATGATAGGCAAAAATTATTGGTTTATCAGCAGTAAATACACTGTCAAATTCAAAGTCACTTAAACCATGAGGATGTTCGGAATTTGGCTGTAAAGTCATTAAGTCAACAACATTAACCACTCGTATTTTAATGTCATCAAGATTTCGGCGTAAAATATCTACAGCCGCCAGCGTTTCTAATGTTGGTACATCGCCAGCACAGGCCATAACGACATCGGGCTCGCTACCTTCATCATTAGACGCAAATTCCCAAATGCTAAGACCTGCGTTGCAGTGTTTATAGGCTTCTTCCATCGTTAACCACTGTAATTGAGGTTGTTTACCTGCAACAATTATATTGATTTTATTTTTTGAAGCCAGGCAATGATTAGCTACTGATAATAAGGTATTAGCATCTGGTGGCAGATATACTCTAATTATTTCAGCTTTTTTATTTATGGCATGATCAATAAAGCCAGGATCCTGATGGCTAAAACCATTATGATCCTGTCTCCAGACATGTGAAGACAATAAATAGTTTAACGAGGCAATCGGGCGGCGCCAGGGTAGATTTTTAGTGACTTTTAACCATTTGGCATGTTGATTAAACATTGAATCAATTATATGAATAAAAGCTTCATAACAGTTAAATAAGCCATGGCGACCAGTTAATAAATAACCTTCGAGCCAGCCCTGACACATATGTTCACTTAATACTTCCATAACACGGCCATCCGGGCTTAAACTATCATCATTAGCTAAAATCGGTTCCATAAATACTTTGTTGGTTACTTCAAAAACATTACCTAATCTGTTTGAGGCCGTTTCATCTGGACCAAATATGCGGAAATTTTGATTATTGGTATTAAGTTTAAATACATCCCTTAAATAATTACCTAGAATTCGGGTTGAT
Organism: bacterium; assembly: GCA_021815785.1. Classification (GTDB taxonomy): domain Bacteria; phylum Cyanobacteriota; class Vampirovibrionia; order Obscuribacterales; family JAKAZS01; genus JAKAZS01. The sequence continues at coordinate 18,816 of JAKAZS010000012.1, read as the reverse complement.
TCAGCTTCAATTTGGCCTTTTTGAGTGATATTTACTTGATAGTTTTCAATTTTCGGTAATTCCAGATCTTTTAATAATAAGCCACCATTTGTATGGGGGTTTGCGCTCATACGTTTCATACCTTTAGGTGGTAAATTAATTAAATGCGGAAGCAATTTGCCGTCATTATCAATTAATTCATTAAATTTATAGCTTAATAACCAGTTTTCGAGAATTTTAAGATGATCGGGTTTGGTCGCTAATTCACTTAATGGTACTTGATGGCTGCGATGAGTGTTTGTAATTTGAATTCCATCAACTATTTCTGGTCCGGTCCAGCCCTTTGGTGTCCGCATGATAATCATTGGATAAAGTGGTGGGGTAGAAGCATTTTGCGTTTTAAAGCTTGTTTTAATTGCTTGGATTTCACCGACAATATTATCTAAAGTTGAAGCCATTAAATTGTGCATATATTCTGGATCTGATCCTTCAACAAAATGAACTTTATAACCATAACCTGTAAATAGGTGATTAAGGTCGCCATCACTCATTCGAGCTAATAAAGTTGGATTGGCAATTTTATAACCATTTAAATGTAAAATTGGTAAAACTATCCCATCACGGCTTGGGTTGATAAATTTATTTGAATGCCAACTCGTTGCTAACGGTCCAGTTTCTGCCTCACCATCACCAACGACACAAGTTACGATTAAATCGGGATTGTCAAGAATGGCGCCATAAGCATGAAGTAATGAATAGCCAAGTTCGCCACCTTCGTGAATCGATCCTGGTGTTTCTGGCGCTACGTGACTGGGGATCCCTCCGGGGAAGGAAAATTGTCTAAATAAGCGCTTTATGCCTAATTCATCTTGAGTAATATGCGGATAGGTCTCAGTATAACTGCCTTCTAAGTAACTGTTAGCGACTAATCCTGGTCCACCATGACCAGGTCCAGTTATATAAAGCATATTTAAGTTAAACTTATTAATTATTCTGTTTAAATGGACATAGATATAATTAAGTCCTGGCGTAGTTCCCCAATGCCCTAATAATCGTGGTTTAATGTGTTCAAGTTTCAATGGTTCTTTTAATAAAGGATTGTCCATTAAATAAATTTGGCCAACCGACAAATAATTTGCGGCTCGCCAATAGGCATTGATATTTTCAACTTCAGTACTAGTAAGATAAGTTAAACTGGTTTTTGCGGCTGTTTTATACATTTTTTATAATCTCATTAAAAACTTATTTGACAAATATACAACTTTAAAAAAACTTTTTAGCATCCTTAAGCATATCTTTATAACGAGAGATCTGATTAGAAGTTGATTAATTGTTTTAATTATGTATTTTGTTTAATTTTAGTGATTATTAGTAATATTTTTGTGGTTAAGATTAGTTAACTTTGACGGAAGATCTGTTACAAATAATGTCGATTTACTAGTGAACTTTCTTATAAATGTAAATCCATTAGGAAATTTTAATTAAATGAATAAATTAAACCGCCAATAATCAAACAGATTATGGTCAGTGGTATTGAATAGATAAAATAGGTTTTCCAGCCAATTCCATAGCCATGTTCTTTTAATATATCTAACCAGAGCATTGTTGACAAGGAGCCATAGGGTAATAATTTTGAGCCAATGTTAGTACCAAAGATTGAGACATAGGCTATATTATTTAATTCGACATTGGTAATATCTAGGTGTTTTAGGGTGATAATGCTAACAAGACAGGCCGGTAGATTATTAAAAATTGATGATAAGATACTTAAAAATATTTCTAGACTAAAATTATTGGCTAAAGAACTACGCTGATGAAGATAAAAAAAAGTTTTAATAAAATCTATGTAGTGACTGTTAAATAAACCAACGATTACAATAAATAAACTTATGGCAAAAATAATTATGAACCAGTCAATTTTTTTAGCCATAGTGTAGTAAGATAAATATTTAAATTTATGGTTAAATATTGCCAAAATTAAGGCTGAAGGAATAACAATAAAGGCTATAGGAAGACAGAAAAATGAGGCTAAAATAAATTCCAGTAATAAGGCAATTAATATTACCGAACTAAAAATAATTGTTGTTTTGTTGATTGGTAAATTATGAGTATATATTGTTTTCTGGCTCTCAAATTTGTGAGGGATGTTGGATTTAAATATGAGGAGGGCAAAGCCAATTGTACTAATTATTATGGCTATGGTTGGTAAGAGCATTTTTCTGGCATAAGCTAGATAATTAATAGAAAAGGCATCGGCTATTAAAATATTAGTAAGGTTTGAAGCTAATAGTGGTGTGCTGGCTGCATCACATAAAAAGCCAACTGTAAATAAATAGACAAAAGCTGTTTTGTTTTTTAAATTTAAGGCTTTGGTAATGGCAAATGTTAGTGGTGTCATAATTAATACTGCACCATCGTTAGCTAATATAGCTGCAGTAATTGAGGTTAGTAATGAAAGTAAAATTAACAAATAAAAACCATTGTTTTTAGCTAATTTAAGAATACCTTTGGCTAGCCAGGTAAAGTATCCATTGGCTTCTAGGTTAATCGAAATAAGCATAAGGCCAATTAAAGTTAAAATTGCGTCCCAGCAGGTAGTAATTACCAGATTTAAATCATTTAATTTAACAAAACCTAGTAATATGGTTAGTAGTGACCCAAAACCACTGACAGCAGCAATAGGCAATGTTTTTGGTGGTTTTATTACAAAATATAGGACCAATAGAAATAATATTGGCATAATTATATTTAGACTTAAAGGCGGCAATTTATTTTAATTCCTTGTATTATCGATAAATATTAATGAATGAATAATCCCCATTATAGCAATTACTGCCAAAATCATAAAATTAATATGGTAGCCATATGTTTTAATTAAATAGCCACTAAATAAATTGCTTAAACAGGAACCAACGCCAATTATACTGCTAGCACACCCTTGAATAAAATTAAACCGACCGCTTCCTTTAGCAGCATTAGATATCATAACAATGCTGGTAACGCCAAAGACGCCAGCACTTATGCCGTCAAGAGCCTGGGCTAGAATAAGCTGTAAAGGAGAAATGAATATTGAAAATAATAGAGCTCTTAATGGCAGTGAGAGAAAACCAATAATAAACAGTTTTTTTATCCCAATTTTAGGTATCAATCTACTGGTAATAATGGCAGTTGGTATCATTACCAATTGAGCAATGATGATACAGACTGACATATTTAAAGACGATAAATGAGGATTGCTTTCGCTTAGCTTCTGGCCGATTCCGGGAAGCAAAGCTGCATTAGCAAAGTGAAACAAGAAAAAAGTAATGAATAAAATAATAACGGTACGGTTTTTTAGGCTTTCCATTAATGAAACATTTTGGGTCTGATTGTTTTTATCTTTGTTTACACCGCCACGAGCTAATTCAAAATCAATTTCATTATTGCTAATATTATTGACACTTAAAACTCCTAATATGCACAAAAGGGCGATAAAATAAAAAATATACTGGTTTCCTAGAAAACAGCCAATTATCCCAGTTGTAATTGCAGCAAAAACATTGCCAACGTGAATTAAGGCTTCGTTGCGACCAACTCTTCGAGCAAATTTATTTTGTCCAACCAGGCCAAGCGATATTGCTGAAATTGTCGGGTTAATTGTTGCTGTTGCTAAACCGATGATCCCATGTGCGAGGATAATAAAAAATAATAATTTTTGTTTTAAAATAATTATTAGGCTTAAGGTCGTAAATATCGCTGCTATTTGAATAATAATTTTTTTATTTTGGATTTGATCGATAAAGGCGCCAGCTGGTATTTGTGAAATAATACCACTAAAATTAGCGCTAGCAATTGCAATGCCAATACTCATAGAATCAAAATGGTAATTTGATTTTAAATATACTGATAGATATGGGCCAATCGTATCTTTCGAAGCAGCTAAAAATAAATTTGAATAGTCCAAGGCCTTAAGGCTTGTTTGTTTATTGTTCAAAATGGATTCCTAAATTATTAATACTTTTAAGGTAATTAGAGAACTGATTTTATTCTTTCGCCTGCTTCAATAAGCATATTAATCCGTTCTTTAATTTCTTCGGAAATTTCATTGTTGGTAAAAATTTCGCGACTGGCATAAACAAATCGTGGCACAATTATACAGCGAAAATCCAGCATAAGGCTGTTGGCTAAGCTCATAACTGACATGTAACTGGATTTACCACCAGCAGCGCACATAAATGCTATAGCTTTTTCTTTAAATACATTTCCGGTTAATTCAATTAAATTTTTAGCACTGCTGCCTGGCGCAAAATTGTAAACTGGTAGACTAATAATAATAAATTTAGCCTCTTCAATTATTGGTTTGATTTTTAATACGTCATTATGATTATAACAGCTCTCGCCATCACATAAGGGTAAATCAAAGTCTTGTAAATCGAGATAGTTAACTGGGCTAGTAAACTTAGTTATAGCATATTTGGCTAAAAGACGGCTGCGGCTATTTTTATTCAAAGAAGTACTAATAACCAGGTTATCTGCTTGCATATAATAACTCCAAAAAAATGAACTATTTAAGTTTTTCTAACTTGGCTTGATCGTTTAATTCGACTTCAACTGTTTTGGTGGCTTTAATTATTGAATTGCCATTAGCGGTAACTTTAACATTGTCTTTAGCAGTTACGGTAGCTTTATCATAGGCTTTTACCGTTACATCATCACAAGCCGTAATAACCGATTTGCCCTGGGCTAAAACGTTAGCTTTACCACTAGCGATTACTATACTTTTATCAGTTGCAACAATATAACAGTTGTCATTTACCGTAGAATTAGAGGTATCTTTAGCCGTAATCTGACACGAGCCTGTGGCCGTAAGTCTAGCATTGTTTCTTAGCTGAATGTTAGCTGACCCTTCAGCCGTAATTTGAGCATCATTGCTGCCAAAAACACGGGCGTTGTCGTGAGCTTTTACGACACATTCAGCACTGGCATAGACTTGGGAATTGCCATAGGCTTCAACCGTAACTTTATCATGAGCTCTAATTACCGCATTTTCGTAAGCTTTAATTTGGGCATTTTCATAGGCATCAACTTGTCCAGAGTTTTTAACAATGGCTTTGCCTTCACGTAAATCCATATAGCCTGAAGAAATTATTATGGTATTATCTTTAGCCCAAGATCCTGGTTGAAGTGTAAATAATAAGCAAATAGTTAATAGGCTAAAAATAAGGGTTTTAGTTTTATATAGCCTTAGGCTTTGACGATAATTTAGCATTAAAGACATTTTAAGATAATTGTAAAGATGAGTAAATTGCATAATAAATCCTTAAAAGTTATTTCAGAGCATTAAGTGTTGCATTTTCATGTATTTCTACTCTGGTATCTTTAGTTGCATTTACCGTGGCATGACCCCAGGCTTCAATATTGGCATTAGGTACTGCATGGATAACGCTATGATCATAGGCTTTAACCGTGGCATTGCCGGAGGCTGTTACGTGACTATCGGATTCAGCAATAACTAAGGCATTGCCATCAACTGTTGTGTTTGAGTCTCCGGTAGCGCTGACTGTTACATTATCGGAGGCTTTAACTTTGACTTTGTCCCGAGCCGTAATGTTTGAATTGCCATGGGCTTCGACACTGGTATTTTCTTTACCTTCAACCGTACAACTACCCGATGCTTCAACTTTAGCTAAATTAGTGGCAAACACCCGAACATTATCAAAGGCCTTAACAACTGTATTGGCATTTGCATATACAATCGAATTGCCATAGGCCTCAACTTTAGAGTTGTCATAGGCTTTTATGACGGAATTGTCATAGGCAATAATGTCAGCTCCATTATAGGCATCCACTTGACCGCTTTGTCGGACAATCGCTTTGCCCCCATGCTGTTCATGATGACCATAGTTATACAATACGGTTTTAGGTGTTTCATTATCACTGTCGCTGGCGGCATAGCCATTATTAACCAATGACATTAAAATAGTTAAACATAGACTAATAGATTTAAGTTTAAAAGACATTTTTACCTCATTAACTAATAACTTTCCTCTTATTTTAGCAATAAAATGCCAAGTTATTGAAAATTATCTTGATTATTTAGAATTAGTTTTTTTAAATAAATTTAATGATTTGCGATAGTTAAACTACATCGTTATGACTATGGCTCCTTGAATTTTACCCGTTCTCATGTCTAGGACTGCTTGATTTAGATCCTTAATGTCGTATGTTGTGGTCTGCGCTATAATTCGATTCATTTTAATAAAGTTAAAAAAAATAGTTTTATCGTGGTTGGTTAAATTGGCTACAGTTTTAATCGATTTTTCCTGCCATATTAAATCATAGGCAAAGCTAGGGATATTAGACATATGGATTCCGGCTAAAATTACCGTACCCCCTTTGTTGAGAACTTTTAATGCGTTGATTACCAATTTTCCGTCAGGAGCAAAAATAATAGCAGCATCAAGTTTTAGGTCACCGGTATAATCACTGTCGTATGCAGCAATTGCCCCAAGTGATTTGGCAAAGTTTTGTTTTATGGTATCACCAGGACGGGTAAAAGCGTAAACATTTTTTTGTTGATAAAGTAATACTTGGGTCGCAATGTGAGCCGCAGCTCCAAATCCATATAATCCAATATTTTTTGAGCCTTGAGTTAAAAAACTAAGAGCGCGATAGCCAATTAGACCCGCGCACATAAATGGTGCTAATTCAATATCAGTGTAATTATCAGGTAGTTTTACAATATAATCAGCGTTAGCTATAGTATGACTAGCAAAACCACCGTCAATTGTGTATCCGGTAAATTGAATTTTGTCACAGAGATTTTCCTGGTTATGCAAACAAAATTCGCATTGCTTACAGGTACTGGCGAGCCAGGGCACGCCAACTCTATCACCAATTTGATAGTCATTAACGGATTTATCTAAATCAATAATTTCACCAATAATTTCATGTCCAAGGACAATTGGGTAATTTGGAGATGCCAAATCATTATCTAAAATATGTAAATCAGTTCTGCATAAACCACAGGCTTTAATTTTAATTAGTACTTCGTTATGTTTTAATGGTGGTAACTCAATTTGTTTTAAAATTAAGGGTTGATTAATACCATTTAAAACCATGGCTAATTTATTCATAATTGATTGACTTATTTTATATTTTTGTCAGGATATTCACCAACAGTTAATTCAATTGGTGCAAATTGACCTTGACGTAAAATTAATAAATGAAGTTTATCGCCAATTTTATGACTTTTAACTATTTCTTGAATATCTTTAGCGGATATAACTGATTTGCCATCAATCTTAGTAATAACATCTCCTTGCAGAAGATTAGCTAGCTGTGCTGGTGAATCTTGAATAACTTTAGCGACGATTACACCTTGAGTTTTAGCTTGTAAACCAAGTGACAATGCTAGTTTATCATCTAAATCCTGCATGTAAATTCCTAAATAAGGTCTTTGAATTTTTTTGTGTTCAAGTAATTGTTGAGAAATATCTTTTGCTAAATCAACTGGAATTGCAAAACCAATATTTTGTCCATCACCTCTAATTGCGGTGTTAATACCAATAACTTCACCTTGAATGTTTAGGAGTGGTCCGCCAGAATTACCTGGGTTAATGGCTGCATCGGTCTGAATTAACTGTAAATTACTATTAAGATCGCCAAGTGATCGGCCAAGCGCACTGATGATACCAAAAGTTACGGTATGATCTAGCCCAAGTGGGGAGCCAATGGCAATGACAAAATCACCAGGCCGTATATCTTTGGTATTGCCCAGCGTTGCAACGGGTAAATTATCCCCTTCTATTTTGACTAAGGCTAAATCAGTATAACTATCTCTTCCCCATACTTTGCCTTTAAATTTGCGTTTATCATTTAAAGTAACGACTATATCATCAGCTTGGCCTACAACATGATTATTGGTTAGGATAAAACCATCTGACCGGATTATAAAACCAGAACCGGAGCCTTTCTTTTCATATTTGCGTGGTTGAGGATTAATACCTAGTGGTGATTGATTCGGGCCAAAGAAAAAATCGAATTCATTAAAAGGCATTTGCAATAAAGAATTGGCAACTGTAACTGTTTTACTGATATCAATATTGACGACACTGCCACTAACTTGATTCGCAATATCAGCAACGGTATTTTGACAGATAGGTATTTGACCATGATTTATTTTAGGCTTATTAAGTAAGTTATTATTAGTCGTTAAACTCGATTCAATTTTTTGGGTCTGGGTATTTTGAGGCCAGAAAAAATGCCCGAGATAAAACGCTAACGTTAGACTTAATCCACATAATAATCCAATAACAAATTGATTAGGCGATTTTTTTTCATTCATATGTATTTATTAATATATAAAAATAATTAACTTACTTATTCAAATTATATTTTAAGTTTTACGGTTTTAGACCTTGCTTAAGCAAATATTTACTAATTTTATAAATAATATAGTGATTAAGACTAAAAGAGCAATATTGGATCTTTGACAACTGTAATTCAGTCATTTAATTTAAACCTTAACTGAGATTTATTGGTTAAAATTGTGCCCAATTTAAGAAGTTGTACTTTGTCATTTAATTTAAACAGTAATTTTAATTTACTTATTTATTGGTAAATTAAATAAAGTTTGCGTATTGGCAACAGTGATTTGAGCTAGATCGTCACTATTCATACTTCTTAAACTGGCGATTTTATTTAAGGTGTGCCAGATGTATTTTGGCTCATTGGTTTTACCGCGATGGGGAACTGGGGTAAGATAGGGGCAGTCGGTTTCAATTAGCATCTTGTCAAGATGCATAAGTTTAGCTGTTTCCTGTATTTCAAAAGATTTAGGAAAAGTAATTATTCCTGAAAATGATATGTGAAAATTTAAAGCATAAATTTCTTCAAGCATTTGCGGATTTCCAGTAAAACAATGAAATACTCCTATTTTATGATTTAACTCAGCCAATAAATCAAAAGTTTGCTTAAAGGCATCGCGACAATGAACAATCACGGGTTTGTTTAAATCTTTAGCGATATTAATCTGGCTACGAAAGGCATCTAGTTGTTGAGCTTGTGAACTTAAATTGTAATGGAAATCCAAACCTGTTTCACCAATAGCTACTACTTTAGGGTGTTTAGCTAATTCATATAATCTTGTTTCCGTATCCTTATTGTATAAATTGGCTTCATGGGGATGATGACCGATAGCGGCATAAATATTTTCATGTTTTTGCGCTAAATTAATCGATTCTTGACAGGTGTCAATATTTACGGCTGGTACGATCATGATTTTTACGTTGGCTTCGTTGGCCTTAGCTAGAACATTGTCAATATTTTCATAGTATTGACTTAATAAATGAGCGTGGGAATCTATAACAGAAGCGTAGGTCATTTTTAGTATTTAAATTCAGATAGATAGGGTTAATTGTTGAGAGTGTAGTTTTAATTAACCAAACAAATTAATTAGTTTATTAATTTGTTTTGGTTTATAATATTAATGATATAGAAATAATTTTAACTATAATTATAGGATGAATTTCGTAAAAATTATACTTATGAATAATCTGATAAAAAAAATTAATGATTCGTTTTTGTTAGTTTTACTTTTGTTAGTTGCGACTTATATAAATATGGCTAATGCCCAAAAAACTATTTTGAAAGGTACGGTAAATCAGAGTACTAAATTAGATCAAGGTCTTAATCGCAGCGATTTAAATAGTAGTTTCGGTAATTACCCTAATCCAAATAATGATAGTTTTGGTTCATTTAATGCTTTAAATTCTAATCAATATTATAATCCGGCTAATACAGTTGTGCCAAATAATAAGGGTACGCCATCGTTTGGTAATCAACTTGATAAACTTGAATCACAATTACAAAATTTTGAAAATTCCAGTAATTTTGTTAATCCTAAATATGAAAGCGGAATTGAAAATAGCCCACAAATGAAACTAGCCTGGGATAATTGGCATAAACGTGTTGCTAGTGAAGTGTTTCAGCGATTTCAGGTAATGACTAAAATGGCTTTTAATAATGGTGAGCCTTTAGAAGCTTTTGTTTCTTATATAGTTACTAGTGATGGTCATATTCATAATGTGAAAATTGATAAAGCAAGTCTTAATCCAAAATTTGATAAAATGCTTACAATGGTTGTCAACTCTTTAGATGGCGAAGTCCAGATTTTAAAATTTCCCAATGGTTCGAAGCGTAAATTTGTGGAAAAAGGAGGAATGTTTACGCAAAATAGTGGAGAACAAGGCTTTCGTTATACAACTGGCGATAGCGAAAATTTAAAGTAATTGAATTATTAAAATAATTTTTTTGTTGTTTTTTTTACTTAATAATATTGAATATAAAGACAATTACCAGCTTTTTAACATAAGCAATTATTATGACTACAATTATTTCAGCTTTATTAATTAAATCATTTCAACAAATTATTGGTGAAAACAATGTTTTAATTGATTTGCCTGATAGAATTGTCTATGAATGTGATGCCGAAACCGTTGATCAAGGAATTCCCGATTTGGTTTTATTACCAGGATCGACAGCTGAAGTAGCTCAAGTCGTAAGGCTTGCTAGTCAACACCAACTTAAAATAATTCCTCGTGGAGCCGGTACTGGTTTATCGGGCGGCGCAACGCCCTATTTGGGTGGAATTTGTCTTGCGCTTACGCGGATGAAAAAAATAATGGAAATTAATCCACAATTAAATATGGTTCATGTCGAAACTGGTATTACTAATGTTGAGGTTTCGAAGGCCTGTTTAAGATATGGGTTACAATTTCCTTGCGATCCTTCCAGCCAGTTGGCTTCAACTATTGGTGGCAATATAGCTGAAAATGCTGGTGGCGCCCATACACTGAAATGTGGTACTACCGGAGCTCATGTGAATGGAATCGTTATGGTAAATGCAATTGGTGACATTGTTACGCTTGGGCAAAAGTTTAATAATCCTTTAGATCTTGATTTTTTACATTTGGTTATTGGCAGTGAAGGTACTTTAGGTATTGTTTGTGAGGCTTACTTAAATATAACGGCGATTCCTCAAAGTATTGAAACTGCTGTGGTTTATTTTGATAGCCTTGAGCAGGCAGCTTATGTAGTTAGTGATATTATTGCTCATGGAATAATTCCTGGAGCCTTAGAATTAATTGATGATGTCACTATTAAAGCTACTGAAGCATCTTTCAATTTGGGTTTAAATACTGAAGCTGAAGCCATGCTATTAATTGAGTTGGATGGAAGTTGTAATAGGGTTTTTACCGAAAAAACTCAAATAACTGAGATTTTAACTCAGCATACAATAATAAGTATGCAATGGGCTAAAACAGCTTCAGACAGGCAAAATTTGTGGAAAGCTCGCAAATCAGCTTTTGCTAGTTTAGGTCGATTGGCTTCTCATGGTTATGTGTTAGATGGAGTTATTCCAAGGTCTAAATTAGCCATAGCTATATCTTTAATTCGCCAAATAGCCAATAAACATGATTTAAAAGTAGCCAATGTTTATCATGCCGGTGATGGTAATTTACATCCTTGTTTGTTATTTAATAAATCGAACCCTAATGTTTTAAATCGAGTATTAATAGCAGCACGAGAAATACTGTTAGTTTGTCTTGATTTAGGTGGCACATTATCAGGAGAACATGGTATTGGTCTTGAAAAACTTTGGGAAATGAACGATGCTTTTACTAGTGACACTATTGATTTTATGCAAACAATTAAGAATGTTTTTGACCCTCGTGATTTATTTAATCCAGGTAAAGTATTACCGAATCCCAAATTATGTGGTGAATCACGAATTGACAATTTAGCCAGGTTTAAGCTTAGCTGTTAGATTTTTATTTAAAAGATTGCTGACACTAGTTATTAAAGCAGATTGGCAGTATTGTTAATAAAATATAATTATTTTTGGGCTGTGGTTCTTAATTAGAATTTTATCATAATTAAGCTTTTGCCATTAACATTTGCATACGGCGGCTTAAATTAGGTTATTAGATTTTTATTCTTGGGATTATTAAACAACATTTATTTGGGTTTGATTTTTATGAAAAGTGTCAATTTCAGACTTTAGTTGACAAATTCTTGATTTTTCGCTATATTCATATATATAAATATTTGTAAATAATTTAACATGGAGAAGAATGCCCTACAGAGTTGTTGTAAGTGGCGAATTGGCGAAATTATTTGGGGTTTTATCGCATCCCATACGTATTCGCATTATTGAAGAACTTCAACAAGAAGACCTTACCGTAGGGGCATTAAGAGAAATTCTGGATATTTCGCATGCTGCAGCTTCTCAACAATTGGCAGTTTTAAGAAGCCATCATCTTGTAATTGAAAAGCGTCAAGGCCGAAATGTTTTCTATCATTTGCATAATCCGGCTCTGGCCAAGTGGATCATGGCTGGACTGGTTTTTATATTGCCGGATAGGCGCGAAGTTGATCAAATTTCGTCGGCTATTAAAAATGTCCAGGAGGTCTGGGGCAAAGATCTTAAGCCTAAGAAATCAACTACTGTCAAAAAGTCTCAAAGTACATAGAAATTAATACGTATATGCATATATTTATTAGCTTGATTTTTGGCTTGAGTCTGTTATAGATGAATAGCATTATAAATTGATATATTTAAGTTAATAAAGCTATTTTTGCTGTGAAAATTATAGTTACAAACAGCCTAAACCAGTAATTAAAAAATTAATTATCGCTAGTCTTATTGACAGTGTTAATTATTTGTGTATAATTTTAAGTATATAGATATCTAAATATTCAAATATTTGCATATATTATTCAGTTGGAGGGTAATAAACTATGCCAGCAAAATTTTCAACCCAAGACATAGTAGAAGCAACTAACGGCATCATTTTATCGGAAGGAAAGAATAAAGTCGTAGGTCGGGTCGTTTGGAAGTTAGAAGATATACAATCTGGGGACTGGTTTATAGCAATTAGTTCAAGCTATCAAGATAGTCATGATGACTTAAAAGAAGCAGTGACAAGAGGCGCTTGCGGATGTATTGTAAATCGTCGTGCTAATTATGCCTTTGCGCCAAAAGATTCTGATATTAATCTAATTGCTGTTGCGGATACTAAATCGGCATTGCTTGATCTTGTGCGAGCCTGGCGTTTTAAAGTAAACCCCAGAGTGATTGGCGTATCAGGTGGAAGCGGTCGCCAATCAACAATGGTTCTCATTCATGAATTTTTAAAAGAAAATTACCGTATTCATCTTGCTTTCATGAACAGTATAACCTGGCTCAGTTGTATAAAAGAGGTTTTAGCTATGCCAGCGGAAACTGAATTGTTGATTTTTGAAGCTGGGGGAATTGAAAGGGGTGATGTATCCCGAATTAGTGGTTCGCTTGACCCTCAATTAGCTGTACTTACTCGCTTAAATAAAGAACTTACTGTCTTTAAACGAGATGTCTTACAGGCGGCTATGTATTGTGAAATACTTGAAGCCATTGATAATTCTAATGACAATGGTTATGCTGTAATCTATGATGCATCACCATTGGTAACCGCTCGTGTAAAAGATCTCCAATGTAATTATCAGGCAAACTTATTTTCGCAAACTTCTTCACTTAGTTTAAACTGGTTAAAAGCGATAGAAATCGAAACTATTAGTGCAGCTATGCAGGATGCAATTGGCTGTAATGTGATGTTAGGCGATTTATGGTGTGCAGTTGAAACAGCTAAGGCTATGGGCTTAACGCAAGCTAAAATTGCTGAATTCTTTGTCGATGTTGAGCCCGCAATTCATTAATTGTTTGCTAATCAGTTTGAAATACTCAATTTATAAGGAATCAGGATTAAACTAATGCAATTAAACGTCTTTTTAATATACGAGCTAATCTTACTTATTACACCGATGTTAATATTATTAGTATCATTGATTCCAGTAAGTTATCCAAATAAGTTAAGCATACTTCTTTGGGGACAGTTAAGCAATTTCATTTTAAGTGTTTTGGGTTTGCTAATATATTTTACCCAGCCAGTAAATCAAAATTTTTACTTAATTAATAACTTCTTCAAAATAGACTTTGTTGCAGTCTGTCTGCTTATGATCATTGCGTTTATTTCAACAAGTGTAATTTTCTTTAGTGAACGTTATTTATGTGGTGATTCATCAAGGCTTAGTTTTATAAGAAATTTATTAACATTAAGCCTATTTGCAAGCATCATCACTGTGTCCAATAATCTTATTTTATCACTTATTGCTTGGACCTTTATTTCACTGACATTATGGGGAATACTTAGACTTAAAGAAGAATCAAAACAAGCTGCACAAATAGTTCTATATCATCATCTGTTTAGTGATTTACTATTGTTAATAGCTATAATTAGTATCGTAAGTCTTACAAATACGTCTAATATAGCTGAATTACCCAATCACCTTAATCAAGTTAATGGCTTTATCATATTGTTTGGTCATAAGCTAGCTATCAAATTAACTTCAATTATCTGTTTACTTATAATTTTAGCAATGTCGATTAAATCAGCTCTTTTCCCTTTCCATCACTGGCTTATAGCAACTCTTGAAGCACCTACGCCATTATCCGGTTTGCTGCATGCTGGAATTGTTAACATTTCAGCAATTCTAGCAATGCGTCTATTTCCGGTTTTAGCTACAGCACCTACTGTACTTATGCTTTGGGCCGCAATTGCGTTTTTCTCAGCCATAATTGGTACTTTAATAATGTCCACGCAAAATGATGTTAAACGCAAATTAGTATATTCAACTGTTGGTCAAATGGGCTTTATGAGTTTACAATGTGCAACTGGATTTCTTCCGGCCGCAATTTTTCATTTAATAGCTCATGGACTGTTTAAATGTCATATGTTTCTCCAGTCAGGTAGCGCTGTTCGTGAAGGACTTTCGAATAAGCATTGGCTACATGCTGAAAATTTACCTAAATACGCAGCAGTTAAACTGACTATTGGTCTAATTGCTTTTATTCTTCTAGCACTAGTCCTGATTCATTATTTATGGCCGGTAGCATCAATAAACAGTCAAACTGGTCTATTAATGCTACTGGCTTCAGTTGCTATTTTAAGTACTTTACCTGCTCTTAAAAAGACCAGTATATCAATGTTATTTGGTTTTAATTCTATTTTATTGGTCATAGCATCCATTTCTGTTTTATTAGCCTGTAAATTTGATTCATTGGTTTCATTTTCCCCGCAACCCAGTGAAATAATTATGGCTATCTTACTTGCTAGTTTTATCGTTATCGATATAGTTTTACATACAATAGCTCGATCTAATTTTACTAAAGCACTTTATGTTCATGCTTTAAATGGGTTCTATATTAGTAACATTGCCCGAGTTTTAAATAATAAAAGCAAAATTAATTTAGCTAAAAACAATTTACTCAGGAGGATTTAATGACAGATAAAACTAGGTGTAAACAACTTGAATTAGAGTCTGAAATAATTAATGCTTCAGCTTACTTAAATTGTTTATGGCCCCTAACTAGTTTTGTGGCTACTAATTCTTTAAAAGGCTTGGAAAGTTTAAATTTTGATCTAGCCATGCATAATGCTAATAAGCTTATGGGTGCTCAAGGTTACCTGGATTTAACAAAATATCGAGAACTATTTGAATCCGGTCGCATCAACTCAAATGACCTTAAAGAAGCGTTTGAAAATTATAATAAATCTGCTAATTTCAAGAAACCAAGCTGCGTAAATATTAATTCAACTTTGTCTGAATATCTAGACTTTAATCATCAGCAAGACATTGTGGCAAACATTAATCGACAAGTCATTAAGTGGTGCAGTGCTTATTTTGATACTACGCAAGCGCAATGGTCAATGGAACGCAAGCGTGGTTTCTTTGAAAGTTTTTGTGAATTAATTAAATATGATTACTCTTTATCTATTCATGGATTAAATGACTGGAAAACGATACTAAAAGATTTGCCCGTCAATTCCAAACAGGCTTTAGAATGGCTTCTTGACCTTATTGGTGTTGAGGAAAATATCGCTGATTATTTACGCGGGCATTTGATTCAATTACCTGGTTGGGGAAGTTACCTTAAATGGAAACAATCTAATGGTGAAGATGATTTACTTATCGACTACCTGGCAATTAGACTATTTTACGAATTTAATTATGCTAAACCAATTGTTAAAAGTTTTTATAATTTAGAGATTAAACCTTGGTCTAAATTAAGTTTACTTAGTAAAACTGAGCCATGTAATGAATTGGCTGAAAAAATAAACTATGCTGGCGTTTGGCAAGATGCCTATGAAATTAATTATCGCAATGAACTTATCGATAAGCTATCCTGTGGGGTTCCAACTCAAGAACTAGACTTACCACAAAGTCAGCTGGTGTTTTGCATCGATGTTCGCAGCGAACCAATTCGAAGGCAGTTAGAGCGTATTGGACCCTATTCAACATATGGCTATGCCGGATTTTTTGGTTTTGCCATGCGTTATAAGGAATTAGGTAGTAATCTTTCTGTTGATTTATGTCCGGTGCTTATTTCCCCCCAAAAAAATGTAAGTGCCCTCTGTGAAGATAAAAGCAAGCAAAATTATATTAGTGCTAAGACTTTACTCGCCATGATTATTTATCTACGCAAACGTTTAAAGAGCAGTTTGATGGGAGCCTTTGGCTTAGTTGAAAGTTTTGGTCTTTGTTCTAGCTTACCGCTTTTAGGCAAGACTTTTTTTCCTAAAGCTTTTAAACAGGGCTGTGATAAATTAAACCATTATATTGCTGGTGAACCAAAGATAATTCTGGACACAGTAGAATTTTCGTTAGCCGAAAAAATTGATTTAGCAATATCTAATCTTAAAGGTATGGGTTTGACCAAAAATTTTGCTAGTGTAATTGTGCTCTGTGGCCATAAAAGTTTATCCACTAATAATCCTTACGCATCAGCTTTAGACTGTGGTGCCTGCGGGGGAAATGCTGGTGGCATAAATGCCAAACTTGCTGCAACTATATTAAATGACCGTCAAGTCAGGCAGCATTTGAGAGATAGCGCTATTTTTATACCAGATGAAACGATTTTTCTGGCTGCTGAACATAATACCACAACAGATAGGATTGAGATTTTTGATACCGATCTGGTAAACGATCATCAACAGAAGATAATCGCCCAATTAAAAATAGATCTTATTCAATCCGGTAATAATGTCCAAAAATGGCGTAGTCAAAGCCTGCCCCAAAGTGTGATTAAGGCTTTAAACAATCCTTCAAGTCGAGCCTGTGATTGGGCTCAAACTGTTCCTGAATGGGGTTTAGTTCGTAACGCTGCTTTTATTGCCGCTCCACGTAGTCTAACTAAGGACTTAGACCTTATGGGCAGAACCTTTCTCCATTCTTATGATTTTAGCGAAGATCCCTCTGGTGAAGTACTGGAAACAATTATGACGGCACCACTTATAGTGGCTCAAATGATTAACATTCAATATTATCTATCTAGCGTGGATAATAAAGTTTTTGGTAGTGGCAGTAAAGTCTTACATAATGTTGTAGGCGATTTTGGAGTTATGCAAGGCGCTTCTAGTGATCTCAAACTTGGACTGCCAATTCAATCGGTTATGGCCTCCCAAGGAATACTGGAACATGAACCCATGCGTCTTTTAGTTTTAATTCGGGCTCCACTTAACGTAATTGACCGGATTTTAAGTCGGCATGAAAACCTGGCTAATTTAGTAAAAAATCGATGGATAAAGCTTTTGGCTATGGATCCTAGTAGTAATATTTTTTATCAAGCTGATGATATTAGTACTTGGCAGGCTGTAAAAACAGCTGATCCAAAATATGCTAATGCTTAAAAAAGTTTACTCTCAATTTTAGCAATTAAACTAAGTGATTAATAGTAAAATTAGTTGTTACTCAGGAAAAAGTGTAGTTTTAACAACTATGCATAATAAGGCTAAATCAATTGCATCACCTTTTAAAAATGCCTTAGGAGTTAAAATAGTTTGTACTCAAAATATTAATACTGATACTCTCGGAACTTTTACGGGTGAAATTGAAAGAGAAGGCTCTGCTCTTGAAACCGCAAGAAAAAAAGCACGTTTAGGAATGCAAAATTTAAATATGTCGCTTGGCTTAGCCAGTGAAGGTAGTTTCGGTCCGCATCCAAGCCTTTTTATTATACCTGGTACTCAAGAAGTTATGGTGTTTGTTGATGATAACCGGGGTATTGAAATTAGCGAACAGATTATATCTACTGAAACTAATTATAATCAAATAAGCATAAACTCTATAGCTGATAGCAAAGATTTTCTTACAAAAGTAAAATTTCCTCAACATGGATTAATTGTTCGCCAAGAAGATCCGCGTAAAAATATTATTGATAAAACTCATACTCAAGAAAGTCTTATATTTAAAGGTATTACAAATTTGGCCGATCTTTATAAAGCAGTTGAAAGCTGTAAAGCTGCTTCAAAAAATAATATAGTTTATCTAGAAACAGATATGCGCGCTCATATGAACCCTACCAGGCTCAAAGTCATCCGCAAACTAGCTCTAAAATTAGCCAGCCGCATTCGTCAACTGTGCCCAGCCTGTGCTTGTCCAGGCTTTGGTCGAAGTGGTTTTATCGGCGGTTTGCCTTGTCAAGAATGTGACTATCCTTCGGATTATCCTTTATATGAAATACATAGTTGTGTTAGCTGTAATTTTCAGCAACAGATTGCCCGAACTGATGGAGTTACGCATGTTAAGGCATTTGAATGCAATTATTGTAATCCCTAAATCCAGCTTCTTTAAAATATAAGAAAGGAAAAAGGCTCTTAAGGAATTAACTTAAGAGCCTTATAAATCCTGGCACCGGGCTATCTTTCCAGGCAGTCACCCACCAAGTATTGTCGCTGCTAACCGTCTTTACTAACGTGT
>JAKAZS010000090.1 GCA_021815785.1 bacterium | reverse complement strand
CCCAAGATAATCTAAAGAATATTGCAAATCAGGAATATTGCCTTGCAAATTAGCAATATTTTTATCAAAATTAATTTCCCTGGGAAAAACTAAATTAGAAGTATTAAATGCATTCATCAAGCTTTTGTTAAATACTTCATCACGCAAATTACAAACATAATTATCAAGTGGATTTAAAAAATTGTCAGGCTTGAACAATCGCCAATGCTTAGCAATACTAATCGGAAAATCATTTATCGCTTTTAACTGATTATAGGCTAAAGCATGCCCTTTTAACAAATTTTTCATTGCCCGAAAGGCTGAATAATAATCATTAACGGGACCAGGTGGCCAATTTCCCGAAATATAACTATGATAGACATAAACCATCGGTTCATTTAAAGTAATCAGGTAATCAATATCCGTTTTAAATGCGGCCCCAATTAATTTACTAAACAGCCCAAATTGGATTGCCGTTAATTCATTAGTCCAACCACCAATCTGAGCCAGCCAGGTGGGTAAAGTAAAATGAAATAAAGTGACAAAATTGGTTAAACCATACTTTTTTAACAAACAAAAAATCTGCTGATAAAATTTTACAGCTTCAGGATTTAATGTTGGCGCCTTCGCTAAATTAACTGGTGGATCCGGACATAAATAGGCCCAATTTAGACTAAAGCGAAACGCTTTTAAATTTAACTTATAGGCTAATTCAATATCTTGAGCAAAAGTATTAAAAAAAGCTGACCCTGGATAAGGGCTGGATAAATCTTTTATTTTATATTTCTTTTTGGACCAGATTGCCCAGTCAGATAAGTTCTTTTCAAATTCATGATCAATACCTTCTACTTGAAAATGTGACGTAGAAGAACCAAACAAGAAATTTTCTGGAAAATTTAACACAAACGATACTTTATAAAATTAAGCCTCTTATTCTCATTAAAGCTTATATATAAATATCCGACTAGGTATTAACCTGAGAATCTGTAAAAAATTAAAAAAAATTAATTTAAATACTTTAATCCTGATGCCGTAAATCCATGAACCAATAAATCTTGTCCTAAGTTAATCGTACTAAATTTATGCAACTGTAACATTTTAGCTAATTCTTGCTGATTGGAAGAATTTAAAGCATTAATCGCCAAATTGTCATTAAGAAAATAAGGAGCTATTATCCAATAAATTTCATCAATTAAGCCTTGTCGTAATAAATTACTGGCTAAATTACCACCACCTTCACAAAACAAGTAATTTATCTCAATATTTTTTATTTCTTGCAAAACCTGGGTTAAATTTAATTGATTATTGACCGAATTGCTTTGAATCGGAATATATTCGACATTACTTAATTTAAGTAATGGCTTAGAACAATTACTACTATAGAATACAATAGTATTACCACTACGATAATCGCAAGCTAAAACATCTAAGGTCAACAAATTGGTATCTAAAATAATTCGAGTTGGTTGTTTGTTACAAACGGCCAGTCTAACATTTAACTGGCTGCGATCGGCTAAATAGGTTTTAGCACCAACCATAACGGCTGAACTTTTGGCTCTTAACTGATGCGTTAAGATTAACGCATCTTCCCCTGAAATATACCGGCTCTTACCATTAAAATCAGCTATTTTACCATCAAGGGTCACGGCCAATTTTAAAGTCACCCAAGGGATATCCTCATTAATATATTTAAAAAATCCCCGATTAAGATAAATACATTCTTCAAGTAATACATCTTGAATTACTTCAATATTATTTTCCTGTAAAATCCGAATAGTTTTACCATTAACTTTAGGATTAGAATCCCTTGCCCCAATTACTACCCGTTTAAGGCCAGCTTTTATTATCGCATCAACACAAGGAGGTGTCCTGCCATAATGACTACAAGGTTCAAGATTTACGTAAATACTGCCACCATTGGTATCTTGCCGACTATCGTTTAAAGCTTCAATTTCAGCATGAGCCCCACCAAGTTTGCGATGAAAGCCCCGGCCAATAATTTGATTGTTTTGATCAAGTACCATAGCACCAACCAAAGGATTAGGTATAGTCAAATTACCACCTAAACTAGCCAGTTTAAGTACTTCTTTCATTATATCTTCATGAAACATGAATATTTTTAATTTACCAATTTAGCCAAAAAATATACCCGCCATATCATATAACTTCATATCCAAAGTTCTTAACGAATCAACGGCGTCTTTAATTGGCACAGCCTTAATTTCATTACCAGATAAGGCCACCATTTTACCAAATTCTTGTTTATGAACCAAATCACAGGCCATAACGCCAAAACGGGTGGCTAGAACGCGATCAAAGGCTGTAGGACTACCACCACGCTGTAAATGCCCTAATACAGTCGTTCTAGTTTCGTAACCTGTTTCTTTTTCAATAATTTTAGCTAACTGATCACCAATACCCCCAAGTTTTACATGGCCAAAAGAATCCAATTCTTGATCTTTTAAAATCTCATTATTATCAAATTTAGCGCCTTCGGCAACTACCACGATCGAAAAGTCTTTACCTCGACTATGCCTAGTTTTAATGGCTGTAACAATTTCGTTAACGCAAATTGGTTTTTCTGGAACTAAAATAAAATCTGCTCCGCCAGCAATTCCGCCATAACAGGCAATCCAGCCAGCATGACGACCCATAACTTCACAAACCAAGACTCGATTATGTGATTCCGCTGTGGTATGCAGTCTGTCAAGAGCTTCGCAGACAATATTAACTGCTGTATCAAAACCAAATGTAAAATCAGTAGCATTAAGATCATTATCAATAGTCTTAGGTACGCATACAACATTTAAGCCATGTTCGCTAAACATTTTATAAGCCACCCCACAAGTATCTTCACCACCAATAGCTATAAGAGCATCAAGATTATTACTGGCCATATTCTTGAGGATTACGCTTGGGCCATTCGCCAGTTTAAAAGGATTAGTGCGTGAAGTTCTTAAAATAGTGCCGCCTTTACGAATCAAGCCACTGGTAGTTGAAAGCGTTAAAGGCATATACATATTTTCCACAATACCTTTCCAACCTTCAAAAAATCCAATAACTTCAGATTTATAGTTTTTGACGGACTGACGAACCACGGCTCTTATTACTGCATTTAAACCAGGACAATCGCCACCGCCAGTTAGAATTCCAAGACGCATAATGTTAAACTCCTTACAAATTTGTAATAGCTATAATAATGATGAATATTATTTATAATTTTTAATTTAAAATCAATTAATTGTTACTAGCTTAAGCTTAATTACATAATTTTGTTACACAGCTTTGGCTAATTTACCAATTCTTAATAAATTTAAAGGTCAAGTATATTTATTTAATTAATTTATTACTTATCTTATTCTAAAGTGGTTACAATTTAAAAATAGTTTTAAATTAGGTCTAAATTAACCTTATATTATCAAATATTTAGTCAAAATTATCCTTAAGGAGGAAAATAAATTGAATTTATACGAATTCGAAGCTAAAAATATCTTTGCCCAATATGGTATTCCCATTCCACCTTCTAAATTAGTTACTCATCCTCAAGATTTAAATAAAATCTTCTTTGGCTATCCTTTAACTTTAAAATGTCAAGTGTTAACTGGTGGTAGAGGTAAAGCCGGTGGGATAAAATTTGCCAAATCTTTAGCTGAAGCGCAAAAACTAGCGCCAGAATTATTAAACCTGGAAATTAAAGGCTGTAAAACCCAATCTTTACTTGTCGAACCTAAATTAAACATAACTAATGAATATTATTTATCGGTGACTTTAGATCGTGAACTTGGTGTCCCAGTATTTATTGCTACCAGTGAAGGTGGAGTTGAGGTAGAACAGGCTAAAAATGTTATTAAAATGCCGATTCATTTCCCTTACTCTGCCTTTTTAACTAGAACGTTAGCCTATAAAATTGGTTTGAATGGTGAAGCTTTAAATAAATTTGCCAGTATTGCCGATAAACTTTATAAAATCTTTATTGAACGTGATTTAGACTTAATCGAAATCAATCCTCTAGTGGCTGTTGAAGGTAACGAATTATTAGCGCTCGACGGTAAAATCGTGGTCAATGATGATAGTTTAATGCGTCAACCTTATTTTGCAGGCTGGCTTGAAAGTCATTTGGTAGATTTACCTGCCGTAGAAAGATTAGCTAAATTACATGGTGTAAATTTAGTTGAACTAGATGGTGATATTGGTATTCTCTGTAATGGTGCTGGACTTACCATGGCGACCATGGATATGGTGGCAGAATTTGGTGGTAAACCCGCTAACTTCCTGGATGCTGGTGGTGGCTCTGATCAAGCAAAAACTCTAGCTGCTCTTGAATTAGTCAATAAAAACCCTAAACTCAAAGTAATATTACTAAATATTCTTGGTGGCATTACGGCATGTGATGATGTAGCCAATGCCTTAGTTGAATTTGTCAAAGCCCATAGCAACGTTAAATTAGTTGTCCGCTTACGTGGCAATAATCAGGAAAAAGCCAAGGAAATTTTAAGCAATTATAATGTTAAACTAATTCCAAATTTAGAAGAAGCGGTAAAAACTGCTATAGCTCTAGCTAGCTAATTTATTATTATTTTTAATTTTTTAAGGAGCGTAAATAAAGTGATACTAGTAAATAAAGATACTAAAGTAGTAGTTCAAGGCATTACCGGTAAAATGGGACAATCTCATACCAAAAGAATGCTTGAATATGGCACCCAAATAGTAGCTGGGGTAACTCCAGGTCGTGGCGGTCAAACCATTCATGGTGTTCCCGTTTTTGATACTGTAGCTCAGGCCGTAGAAAAAACCAATGCAAATTGCTCAATAGTATTTGTCCCACCATATTTAGCCTGCGATGCTGGGTTTGAAGCTATTCATGCTGGTGTAAGTCTATTGGTGGTAATTACTGAAGGTATTCCGCCAAATGATACTGCCAAGTTAGTTAATTATGCAAACATTCATAAAGTTACTTTTATGGGTCCAAATTGTCCTGGAGTAGTTTCCCCAGGTCATTCCTTAATTGGTATCATGCCTGGTTCAATTTTTAAAGAAGGAAAAGTTGGCATGGTCAGTAAAAGTGGTACGTTAACCTATGAAATTGCTCTAGCACTAACTGAGGCCAATTTAGGACAGTCAACCTGCGTTGGCGTAGGTGGTGATCCGGTCAAAGGTATTGAATATCAACCTATATTAAATTTATTTGAAGCAGATCCCCTTACCGATGTTATTGTTTTAATCGGCGAAATTGGTGGTAACGCTGAAGAAAAGGCAGCTCAGTATATTAAAGAGCATATCAAAAAACCGGTTGTTGGTTTTATTGCTGGTCAAACAGCACCACCTGGCAAACGTATGGGTCATGCTGGAGCAATTATTTCTCAAGGATCCGGAACAGCTAAATCGAAAATTGAAGCTTTTGAAAAAGCTAATATTAAGGTAGCTAAAACTCCAGATCAAGTTGCCAAATTAGTTAGTGAATTAATTAAACAACCTGCAGTTAAATAATCATCAAAGCGTTCATGAAAATTCTTATTCTTGGAGCTGGAGCTTGGGGTAGTACATTAGCTTATGTTTTTAGTCAGGATCATAAATCCGTAACAATCTGGTCTAAAAGTGCTGAAAAATTAGCCAAAATTGACATTAATAACTTTTATCTAAATACCAAAAAGATAACTTATAATAATTTAGTTAAAACTAATTCTTGCCTTGATCTGGCTCTTAAAGAAGCAAATATTATTGTGTTTTGTTGTACCTCAGAAACTTTGAGAAAATTAGCCATACAAATTCATGAGTTAATGATCAAAAACGACTTAAATATTAATGATTATTATATCTTAAGTGCAGTCAAAGGGTTAGAACTTGAGACATTTTGCACAATGTCACAAATTCTTGCTGAAATTTTCCCTAATGCTAAAATTGGTGCCCTTTCAGGGCCAAATTTAGCTCATGAAATCTTGGAAAATTTACCTTGCGCCTCGGTTATTGCTTCGGACAATGATGCAACTGTACAGTATCTACAGCATAATCTTACGAGCAACAACTTAAGGCTTTATGCCAATGATGATATTATTGGTGTTGAATTGGGTGGGGCCTATAAAAATGTCATTGCTCTGGCCAGTGGGATTTGTGATGGTCTGAAATTGGGCAATAATGCCAAAGCTTCACTCATAACTAGAGGGATTAAGGAAATGGCTAAATTAGCCAAAAGTTTTGGTGCTAAGCCTCAAACTGTCTATGGCTTATCGGGCTTAGGCGATCTAGTAGCAACAGCCTTTGCCTCATCTTCACGTAATTACAGTTGCGGTTTATATTTAGCCCAAAATTTTGATAAAGAAACTATTGCCCAAAAACTCAATGCCCAAATTGAAGGGATACCAACTACTTATGCAATTATGGCCTATTCTTCACAAAATAATATCGATTTACCCATTACTACACAAGTATACAATGTATTAAGCAAGACGCAACAACCTCGTGAAGCCATTAAAGTTCTAATGTCTAGACCCTTATCAAAAGAATAATACCTCATATATAAGTCGATTAAAAATGATCAAAAATACTGACACAAGGTAAATTCCATTTTGGATGCGTATTTAAATATTGATTGATACCTATATTCAAATATTTTGAAGCGACATCTTTTTGATTTAATTCAGCGTATGTAATTGCATAAAGAAAACTGGCGTCACTATGATTCTGAATTTCTCGATTGTCAAGTAATTTAAGTGCCAAAGTATACTTTTCTAAAAACAAAGCAAAATTTATAGTTTCAATCCGTAATTGTATATCTTGAGGACTTTCTTCAATATTATCTATTAAAGATTTTAAGGCATCTTCTTGTATTCCATTACTGCCTTTAATAAATCGCAAAACTTTATCTGGCAATACATAACAAGTTTTATAATTTTTTACGAAGTCTGATAAGGCTTCTTCATTACTGCCAATTTTAGCCAGACACATTGCCGACAAATAATTAAGTTGTCCATTATTAGGATATTTAGCAATGGCTTTTTCAAGATGAGTATAAGCTTGTTCGTATTGTCTTAAAAACAAATAAACTCGACTAATTTCAATTTCCAAATTAGGATCTTGACAAAGATTACGCACATATAAATTATTTAAGACTTTCAGACTATCAAGATAGTCACCACTAACTAATAAGCCTTCACCATAATAAAATTTAATATAATTATTATTTGGAGCAAGTTTTAAGGCTTTATACAATAATTCGATACCCTTAGGATAATTACCTAATTCCATAAAAACCTGACCTGCACTAAGTAAAGTTTTAAGGTCATAGGGACTTACTTGCAGCGTTTTATACGCTAAATCAGAAGCATTAATCAACTGATTTTCTTGAACTAATTTTACACATGCCATATTATTTATTTTTTTATATAATTCGGCATTATTTAAATTGGGTTCACGTCCAGCTAAAATAGAAAATGGCGTAATAATTAAAGGGACTTTGGTATCATCTTTTGGTAAGGTAATGATAAACAAAGCAATAAACGTTAAAGCAATCAAAGTTTCAGCATAAAGTGGTGCTTTGAATTTAGTGAGTTGTATTGCCACTTTACTATATATTCCTTTACAAGTATCTTTCAGCTAGTTTAAACCAGTTTTCCACAAACCAAAACCAAGAACTAAAAGTATTTACATAATTTTTATTATATTCCAAATGCTTAATAATAAGTTCTTGAAAAGCATTGAGATAGTTTATTTTATTATTATATTTATTAAAGTGACAATGCAGTAATTGATCATGGATTTTAGTTAATTTAAAATTTTTACTTTCACTATCTAATATGGTTATAAGCTCAAGTCTCTCTTGATTACTAATTTTACAAAACCCCCCCTGCTCAAGGTTAAGAATTTCCCATAGTCGCGGGTTTAAGGTTATGTTATCTGACAAATTATTACTATTAACCGAAAATACCTGACAGCGACTCCGTAAAGTTGGCAATATATCAAATTCCTGACTAGCAGCTAATATAAACAAGGCTTTAACTTTTGGTTCTTCCAAGGTTTTTAACAAAGAATTAGCTGCTGGACGATGCAAAACATCACTTGAAGCATTGGCAAAAAAAATCACCCGAAAAAATGAAGAAGTTAAAGACAAATCCTGATTAATATCACGAATTTGGTCAATTTTAATTTTTTTATCATCATCTTGAGATTTGATCACGGTGAAACACTTAGGATGGTTTTGTTCAAATAACCACTGACAATTCTGACAAATAACTAATTCTTCCGCTTCTTTAAGTTTGTAACAATGACCTTGTTCTAGAACTAGTTTATTTTGACAATTAAGCAACATTGCTAATTCAAGACTCAAATTAAAGTTAGCCACATTATTAGAACCGATTAATAAATAGGCATGCGCTAATTTGTTATTACTTAAAGCCTTTGAGAATAAATTGGTTAAAGGCTCTTGCTGCGATCTAAGTTCAGTTGTAAAGAGATTCATGTCTGTTATTAGCTATATGTTTTGAATATCATAAGTAATTAATATTTTAAGAAAAATTTGACAGATAGTTGTTATTTATCCTAGACTATATAATGATAAACAAAAAATCATTAACAAATAATATTATATTCAATAAATTAATATTTTTTGTTTTAAAGTCTATTTTGTGAGGATAAAAATTTTGGCAAATGTTATCGTTGTTGGTGCTCAATTTGGTGATGAAGGCAAAGCTAAAGTAACTGATTTATTAGCTAAAAATGCTGATTTAGTTGTCCGCTATCAAGGCGGCTGTAATGCTGGACACACCGTTGTAGTTAATGGTGAAACCTATAAATTTCACTTAATTCCCTCAGGAATTCTATATCCTAAAAGTATCTGCATTTTAGGACCAGGCATGGTTATTGATCCTAAAGCCCTGGTCAATGAAATCAAGTCTTTAGAAGATAGGGGTCACAATTTAAATGGATTGAAGATCTCTGGCTCAGCTCATGTTACTTTACCCTATCATTTACTGATTGATGCTGCTGAAGAAGATTCGCGTGGCGATATGAAAATTGGTACAACCAAACGCGGTATTGGACCAACTTATGCTGACAAATGTGCTCGAACCGGCATTCGCATGGAGGACATTTTAGACAAAAATGTCTTTGAAACTAAATTGGCCTGGATCGTACCCCGTAAAAATGTAATTTTAGAACGACTTTATGAACTGACACCGCTCAGTGTTGAAGCTATTCTCGAAGAATATTATGAATTAGGGCAAAAACTTAAAAAATATGTATGTGACACTTCATCAGTTATTTTTAATTCAGTTAACGACCGTAAAAACATATTGTTTGAAGGCGCTCAAGGTACTTTATTAGATTTAGACCATGGCAGCTATCCTTATGTAACGAGTTCAAGCCCCTCTGCTGGTGGAGCCTGCGTTGGAGCCGGTATTGGTCCTACAATTATCGATCGAGTTATTGGTGTGGCTAAAGCCTATATGACTCGAGTCGGTGAAGGTACTTTCCCCACCGAACAATTTGGTGATGTTGGTGAAAACTTACGCCAAACAGGAAAAGCCTGGGCAGAAGTTGGCGTTACTACTGGCAGACCTCGACGCTGTGGTTGGTTTGATTGTGTGCTTGGACGATATTCAGTTCGGATTAATGGCCTTGATTGTTTAGCCATCACTAAGCTAGATGTTTTAGATGAATTTGATACAATTAAGGTTTGTGTTGCTTACAAAGATAAAACGACAAATAAAATTTACGAAGATCTTCCCAGTATTGGCAGTCAATTCCAACATATGGAACCAGTTTACGAAAATTTTACCGGATGGAAACAGCCTACTGCAAACGTAACTAGTTTTAAGGATCTTCCTGAAAATGCCCGTAAATATTTAAATTTCTTATCCCAAAAACTGGAAATTCCGATAGTAATAGTATCAGTTGGACCTAAGCGTGATCAAACTATAGTAATTGAAGATCCCATTCATGGGCCAAAAAGGGTTTTAACCAAAGCGCTATAACTCTATTTAGCCATGATCAACAATGCTATAAATTCTGTCAAGAATAATCTGTAAAAAAAATCAGCAAATGCCCAAAGAAGAAATAGCTTCAAGTTATAAATTTATTACTATTTTAAAAATATTTTTTATAGCTATAGTTAGTTCAACCTTTGTAACTGGCTATATGCTTTGGGTAAATAATAAATTTTACTTTGACGAAGCCAGCAATAATTTTTCACATATTTGCCAATGGGGAAGTAACGAATTAACGAAGCTATATATATATAACGAAAATTTTGGTAACATAGGTCTTAAAAATCTGGATTTAATAAATCCGCCCAACATAAGCAATACCAATAATATTCTTAGCTTTCAACATATCAAAAATACATTGACTAAGGATAAAGATATTGCCCAAAAATTTAATTGGTCATTTATGGTTGATAGCATATTACAAGATCAAAAACAAATCAATGAATTAGAATCTGAATACAATGAAAAGTTAAACATAGCAATTAGTCCACTAATTCCAGCCAATTTAAAAACTCTAAATGCCAATGAATCTTTTATTAATGTGGAAGATAATAATAAATTTTTTCAGGGAATTATTTACAATAAGGTTTATAATAAATTAAATGAATTGAAAAATGATAAGTTGGGTGATTTAGTATCACTAACTATTAAACTTGGAGAAGTTGACCTTAAAAGCTTAAAATCATTAAGAAAAAAGAAGTTGATA
>JAKAZS010000011.1 GCA_021815785.1 bacterium | reverse complement strand
TATCGCAAGTTTAAAGAATTATTTGATATCAAGCTACTAATTATAGCTTTGACTAACTAAAGTAAAATCCGAATATCATTCAACTTTTACGTAAATAAAAGCCAAATGATATTAGATATAATATTGCACTGACGATAACCAAACCACTATTGCCATAATAAAATGACAAATATTCTAAAACACCCCCAAGCATTGCCCCGAGCAAATTATAGGTAAAGGCTATTGGAGGCGACTTTGAGCGATAAAAAGCTATCGGGAAAATTAACCCGGCAAATAGCACCGGTAAAACAAAAATTACCAACAGCACTAAACTTCCTAAATAATAATTAGGGCTATTTCGTAAAAATTCATCTATTTGAATAAATTTGGTTAGAATTAAGCTTAACAACAATAATAGATAAATAATAGTCTGATTATTTTCAATTAATTTTCGCTGTTTTATGACAATTAAATTAGCCAAAAATATCATAATCAGGATGCCATTAATAACTACTGAAGAAGTAAACCAGGTTGTTCCATAAACCAGCGCCAATCTAGCAATTGTTGTCAATTCCAATAACAAAAAACCGGCTCCTAAAAAAAACAACTGCCAGTTAAGGGCTTCAGGTTTTTTAATAAATATTTTAAAACTGCCAATTAAACTTAAAATAAAAATTTCCGCAAGAATTAATAGGTAATACCAGTCAATTACATCTGGTTCTACATAAAGAAATGGATAGTCATCACTAAGAATAATGTGGTTAAAATAAATCTGTTTCGGTTGAACAAGTTTAAAATATTGAGGTATTTTGATATTACTCAAAGGAATATTTTGCGAATAAATAAAACTGGTATCATTCATTGAACGATATTTAGGATTGGCAGATAAAATTATTAAGTTATTGCCTAAAGCACTTCTAATAGTAGCAATTAATCTATCCTGCATCCACGATCTGATTGTTACAAAATTCAAGAATATAATGCCATCATTATTTAGAATTCTTTTGGCCGCTTCAATACTTTCTTTGGTATAGACATAACAATCTAGTCTTACAGAAGAACCTTGACCTGCCACGGCATGCGAGTCCAAAAAACCAAAAATAATCAAATCATATTTTTCTTTGGTTGTATTAATATAATGCCTGGCATCATCATTAATTAATCTAACTTTAGGATTGTGATAATAAGGATTATACTTTTTACCAAGTTCCAGTATAACTGGATCAATTTCTACAGCATCAATATGTTTAGCATTACAGTCAATACCAGCTAATACATTTTGACCAAGTCCGGCTCCAACAATCAAGACATTATTTAAATTTTGATGTGGCAGTAGACAAAAAGGAAATCGGTAAGTGTCAAATCGTTCTTTTAATTGTCTTTGAAAATTTAGTTCATTATTAAAAATTGATTTATTATTTAAACAAAGGCTATCATTTGAATACAATTGATAAAAACCACGGTTAACACCAAGCTCTACAGCTGGAATATTAAAATCAGTTTGCTTATTGACAAATTTAGCTAAACTTAAAGTATCTATTCTTTGCAATGGCGACCAATATGTTTCATGTTTACAATTTTGCGGATTTAAAGCCAACGGGAAAAAAGCCGGTTCAATATTTATTGTTAAGAGTATATTCGCTAAAATCAGCGAAATAATTGAAGCAATGCCTAATTTAGTTTTAAGATTTATCGTATATTTAACCATGATTATCATTGGTAGAATCAACATTGCATATAATGGCAGTTGGGCATAAGCCAAAACCGAAAAAATTATACTACCGGTAATGGCACCAAGCAAATCAACACTATAAGCATTAAGTGCTGGTAAATCTTTAAACAACTGACCCAATCTGCTACCAATGCAATAGCACACAATAACCGGTCCAAATAAAATTGCCGGGATATAAAATAGATAATATTTAAAAGCATTTAACTCTAAAAATTGCCATTGACAGTTTACTGCCGAGGGAAAACCGCATAAGCCAATGCCCTGTGAATCCAGAAAAACGATGATTAAAATAAACATAAACAAAGCTAGTGAAGTTTGTTTAATCGCATCTGGTTTTTGATAACCAAAACCTAATCCTAAACCTAAAAAACAGGCAATAAGTGGCATGGTTTTAAAAACTGTAAATAATCTAATATCGCATGAAAGTAATCTAATTATAAATAATTCAATAAATAAAGACAAAAAACTTAAGAAAAATAATTCTACGTATTTACGTTGGTCTTCAGGAGTAATATTTGTTTTCATTAATTATATTGTTGAAGTATTAAATGTAATAATCTTGTGTTGAACTAATAAGTCAAATTCTACTTTAGACCATTGTTTTTTTACCTTAGGGGATCCTTTTAAATTAGCTAAAATTTTTTTTTCTCCAGCTGCTGTAATTATATATTCATACTGTTTTTTATAGTATGGCGGCGTCTTTACGATAATCACTTGACCAATACTTAAACTCATTAACTTACTTAATTAAATTATTTTGACAATATTCTTTACCAACAATTTCACTAATTTCACCTTTGTCAGGTAATTCCAATATGGAAGTTTTAATATCACGCAAGATTTTTTCAACTTTATACTCCTTGCAATAACCATAGCCACCCAAAATCTGAACCGCATTTAAAGCTAGATTTTCGCCATTTTGGAGGATAAAATTTAACGTATTAAGGGAAAATAAAAAGTCTTCTTTAAAACAGTCAATCAAACTTGCACAATTTAAAATAAGTGAATTAGCAATGTTTACTTCTTTAGCCATATCAGCTAACATAAAAGTCACACCTTGATGATCCTTAATTAATTTACCAAACGTACTTCTTTGACTTGCATACAACACAGCTTCATCAGTAGCTCGACTCAAACCTGCATTAAAATTTATCGCTTGTATAAGATTAGTTCGCGTCAAAAATTCCTGGTAAGTTTTTGGTACCATTTCTCCTAAAATATTAATTTTGCTAATCGATAAATTAGTAATTTCAACACTAGATACCTGATGAATTTTTTTACCAAAAGTATTAAATGATTTAGTAATTTTAATATTTTCCGGCAAATTATCAATAACCACTATCTGAATTTGTGAATCAAGTTTAACCGGCACAATAAACCATTGTGCCTGACTGGCATTAGTCAAAAAATCAATCTGGCCATTGACCATAAACTTATCATTAACTAACCTAGCTTCAAGTTTAACCGGCAAATTATGATAATTAAGATATTTGGTAAGGTTCAAGTCATAGCCAAGTAATTTACCTTCAATATTGCTATTAAAATATTTTTTTTGATTATGATTTCCAAGAAGATTTAAGGCAAATAAGGCAATAACACTCGAAGCAACAACCTGGCCAACTGCCATACAGGCATAGGCAATTTCATGAAGCACAATA
Source organism: bacterium (assembly GCA_021815785.1). Classification (GTDB taxonomy): domain Bacteria; phylum Cyanobacteriota; class Vampirovibrionia; order Obscuribacterales; family JAKAZS01; genus JAKAZS01. The sequence continues at coordinate 43,429 of JAKAZS010000011.1, read as the reverse complement.
GCTAAATCCACAAAACCCATACTAAGCCCACCAAATTCCTCATTAATTGTCAAATTAAAACTGCCTAATTCCCATAATGCGTTAAGTAAAGCCTGATCAAAATTAAGCTGTGATTCAAAATCAAGGGCTCTAGGTTTAATTTCCTTAAGCGCAAAGTCTCTGGCTAAATCTTGTAACTCTATCTGTTCATTAGCTAAAAGCATCCTTAATCAACCTTATAGTATATACATCCCAATTAAACCATATAATTCTAACTTAAAAATAAGTTCTTGTGTTATTATATAAGCCGAAAATTAAGAGTTAGAGGAAAATAATACGCCTAAAGAATGTCAACCTTAATTGCGCCCTCAATTTTATCGGCAGATTTTGCCAATCTTGGAGCAGCACTAATAGCTTTACAAGAGGCTTGCTGCGATTGGATTCATGTTGACGTAATGGATGGTCATTTTGTCCCTAATCTAACCATTGGCCCCCCAGTTATTCAAGACTTAAAGAAACGTAGCAGTTTACCGCTTGACGTTCATTTAATGATTACCAATCCTGAGCTTTATATAAATGATTACGTTAAAGCTGGAGCCAGTCATATAACCGTCCATGCCGAAGCCTGTATCCATTTACATGCCGTTATTCAACAAATAAAAAAACATAACATTAAGGCCGGTGTCGCAATAAATCCAGCTACTAATCCTAATGTATTACGTTATGTGCTTAACGATTTAGACTTAATTCTAGTTATGTCAGTTAATCCGGGTTTTGGTGGTCAAGATTTTATCCACTCTAGTTTAGAAAAAATTAAACACTTACGTACAATGTTAAAAGAAAGTAATAATGAACAAGTGCTCATAAGTGTTGATGGCGGTATAAATAATCATACGGCTGCACTGGCTGTTAAGGCTGGAGCCAACGTACTGGTTTCGGGGAGTTATTTATTTAAGGCGGTAGATTTAAGCCATGCCATTAAAACACTTAAAAATTCTGAACAAACAAGCCTTAATTAAAACTACCATAGTTTAAATATTAAATTAAATTAAGCAGAATTGTCAATAAATTTGCTAACATAATTACAACCAAGAAAATAAGGTTACAAAATTAAAGGTTGTAAAAAATGAAAACTCGTAAATTATTAATTTTAGCTCTGGTTCTAGCCAACAGTTCAGCCTACGCTAAAAAGCCCAGTTATGTCGTTGACACATCACCAATTGGCAAAAGTCATAACGGCGTAGTACAATCGGATCAATTTCTTGAATTAGGATCGCCCACATCTAATTCCTTAAGAATGGAAGGAGAGCAATCTTTAAAATATGGCAGTTTGGATAAAGCCATTATGGTCTTACAAAAATCTGTAGAAATGTCACCGGATGATGTCGATACCAGAATTTTATACGCCCAAGCGCTAGAAAAAAAATTCCTAACAAAGCAAGTTAAAGAACCAAATCTCTATAATTTCTTAATTAAACAATGGCTTTTTGTAGCCCGTAAATCTGAATTTGAGGATCAAGCCGAAATTGGCACAAAACATCTAGCTCATCTAACCGGACAATTACCAAAACGGTATGAAACTGAAGCTAGATATCTTAAACGCGTAATGATACCAGAAGATGGATCGGTAAAAATTGCTGTTGGTAATGATGAATCAGATGAATAACTGATTTTTTTAAACTAGTATAACAATTACATAATAACATTGCATATTGATTAACGTACGAGAATGTTATTACATACAAACTCCCAAGTTTACTTGTGACATTATACTGGAAACTCAATACCAGTGCTTACAGTTATTATTGTTTAATTGCTGTTTGGCTAATTTTTTTAATCAGCCAAATACCTAGATTTTTGATAAATCGCCCAACGCCATAAAGAGCAGAAATAAAACCAACAACAATCCAAGCGATAGGCGAATGGAGATTAGCTAAATGCTCTTTTACCAGGATCATTGCAGCCGTAAAGTGCTCATTAGGCAAAAATGCTGAAAGCTGAAGGATAAAACCGATACCCATGTTTAAACAACCAAAGATAATCCAGGGCAGGCTAAATCGCCACTGAAAAAGTAACGGCCAAAAGCCAATTAGTAATAAGGTATCAGGGAGAAAAATATATCGTGACTTACCGGGAATGATAAAGGCTAAACCAAAGCCCAAAGTCCAACACAAGATAGCTACCCAGTTAAGAATTGTTTGCGTTTTAGTAAGTTTAGCTTTGGCTGATTTCATTATCCTAGGTGTTAACAGAATTATTATCGTTACTAATATTAATTATAATATTTTTGGCAGATTGCGGGATTTTATCCAAATCAACTATAGTTTGAGTTAAAGCCTTAGCAAAATCTAATTTACCGAAATATTTAATACCGGTAGATTTAGCAATTTGATTAAGCCAATCTTTACTATTTTTAAAATTGTTTAAACTTACTTCAACATCATTAAATAATAAAAAATTAGGATGGCTTAACATTAAATCATTTATCTTTAGTCCAGCAAATAAATTTTCGGTTTCTTTAACTGGCAAGATTAAAACCTTGTCGATATATCTAAGACTACTCTTTACAGTATTAGCGCAGACTAAAGCATCACCATCAAACAAACAAATTATAGATAAATTAAAAATCTCTTTAAATTTATTATACAATTTAACAATCCGATCACAGCCACCAGCAGGATAGATATAAATCCCCAATTGATTAAAGTCATAACCCATAATCAAAGCCAAATGCGGTAATAATATAGCTTCACTAAAGCCTTCAACTAAAACTAATTTATGCGGAAAAACAGCACTATTTAAAATATTTCGATTTAGCTCAAGATTTAGTATAAACTGCTTAATTGCTTCACTTATTGGCAATTCATTTAAATCGTTGTCGCTGAGAAAATTATTTAAAAATCGTTTAATACCAAAATCATCCTTGTCTAATGAATTAAGATAACTCGACCAAGGCAAATTCATCTTTGTCAAAAAATTTAAATACTTCAAGCTATATTCATCATGTTTATCACTTAATTCAGAAAAATTTACAATGTCGAGATTATGAGCCAAGCATTGAATAAAATTAGTATCCTCAAGATAATACTTAGTCTTATTATATTGATACCAATTTTTAAAATAATTTCTATTTAAACATTGTGACTCTATTTCAAAAAAAATAATACTCAAAATCACATCTTGACGATTATATTTAAGATCAACTGAAGATATATCAGCACTACTGTGAATCATAACTGGATCAAGGTAGTTAATATCTATTAAGCCGTCAATTAGTTTAAATAGTTTTTTATAGGGTAAATCAAAAGCCAGATAATTCTCCAGGATTTTATCAAACTTTTCCGAAATCTTATTTATAAAGTATTCAGCCAATGAATTTTAAAACGAAAATTATTAAATATATTACCAAAAAACATGGGTAATTATAGCACTTAATTGTATTTATTGTTGACCTACATTAAAATGGTAAAATACTTACAATATCATGGATTAAGACATTATGTCCGTTAGCGAGGGCGTTAATTATAAAGACCGGCAAATTATTGTGCACGGATCACCTTGGGCAGCTATCTGGCTTATGGCTTGGCCATTATTACTTAATCATTTTATCATCTCTCTGGCTAGTTCGTTTGACGTTTATATAGCCGGACGAATTGGCTCAGTAGCTCAAGCGGCTATTGGTATTGCTGGTCAGGTGTGGTATTTACTTGTACTGTTAACTGTAGCTTTATCTGCTGGTACTGGCGCTTTAGTTAGTAGATATTTTGGCGCAAAAAATATTACCAAAGCAATAAATGCTGCCCGATACTCAATTTTGTTTGCCATGTGTTTTGGCTTAATCTCAACATCTATTGGCTTATTATTTTGTAAAGACTTATTTATCGTTCTTGGTGCAACTCCAGAAGTTTGTAAAGCTGGCAAACAGTTTTTAAGCGTTGACTTATTTACCCAAATCCCGTTCACCTTAATCTGGGTGATTAATTCTATTTTACGGGCTAAGGGCAATGCTCGAGCACCCATGATTGCCTGGTTTATAATGCTTATATCAATTCTTTTTTTTGATTATCTCTTTTGCCTGGGGCCTTTTAGACTCGGTCTACCAGGGATAGCTTATTCATGGCTGATCTCAGGTTTTATTGGTTTGGCTTTTGAAATTTATATAATTAGTCAGTCAAGTTTCAAATCCAGTCTTAATTTATGGCATAAATTTAATGTAAAAAAAATGCGCATCTGGTTTCAGCGTATTCTCAATATTGGCTTACCAGCCTGCATTCAAGACTTAGCCTGGGTGCTTACCAATTTCACCTTAATTAAAATTTTAGCCATGACACAAAATCCTGATGCCAGTCAGGCTTCTTGGTCAATCGGTTTAAGACTTGAAGAAATGATTGGTGGTATGCCGATTTACGCTTTAGGAATGGCCGTAGCTACTATTGTAGGCCAGAATCTAGGTGCTGGGTATTTAGCTCGGGCTAAAAAATTCGGCTTTCAGGTTGCTTTAGTTGGTTTTATTTACAATACTATAGTAGGGTTAGGCATGTATTTTGGAGCTAGCGCCATCGCTCAGTTAATGACTAATGATACCAATGTTCATACCTTTACCATTCAATATCTTAAAATCAATGGTCCTATCCAACCAATAATCGCCATTTGGTTAATACTTTATGGCGCCATGCAAGGAGCTGGTTACACTAAAATACCTATGTGGACCACAATATTTGTTATAAGCATTGTACGCTTACCGATTTGTTACTACTTAACCAAAGTATCTTGCCTAGAAACCACTGGAGTGTTTTTAGGAGTAGCCATAACGGCTTGCCTAATGGGCTTTATAGCTGTTTATCAGTTTATCTATGGACATTGGCAAGAACAACATGTTTAATAAGCTACAGTTTTATTAACATAATTTAACCTAAAAACACGGCAAAAACAGCCAAAATTTTAGAACTTTTTAAAAAAAAATTCGTTAATACATTTAGAAAATAATTTGGAGGAATAATTATGAATCTTAATGTAATCGAAAATAATTTTATATCTTATGGTTTACCGCAATTAAAATTAAGCCTAACTAAAACTTGCAATACAAAAATAAAAAAAATTGTGCGTCCCAAAGATGTTTTAAATAATTTAACACCCTTAAAATTAGCTTGTGAAGAATATTTTTTAAGTATCCATTTAAATCCAAAGCTGGAAATTATTGGCATTCATGAAGTTTCCCACGGAACACTTACTGCCTCGCTCATCCATCCACGCGAAGTTTTTAAAGCAGCCTGTTTAGCCAATAGCCATGCCTTAATTTTATGTCATAATCACCCATCTGGAGCTTTAGAACCAAGCAGCGAAGATCTTAATGTAACCAGTCAGTTAATCAACGCAGGCAGTCTTATGGGCATAGTTATTCTTGATCATATTATTGTGGGCGGTGGCAAACGACGGCAACATTATTCGTTAAGAGAAAACTATGGTTATTTATGGGAAAGTTAGATTTATTGCTTTCAAACTAAAAACCGTGACAAATTTTCTAGATTAAGATAGTGAGTTTCAGAATTTACTATCTTAGCTAGAAATTCTCCAATAACCGTTGAATATTTACAACCCTGAACCGAACAAGCAGTTTTGGGCAAGTAATTGTGCTTGATGATTTTGGGTTTTGAGCAAATTGTCAAATACGATTTACACGTCAACTGATTAATAACTTTGAATCTGATCCATTTTTAATAGCTAAAGGTAGCTTAATTGTAAAGCTAGTACCAGCGTTAATTTTACTATTTATGTTTATTTGTCCATGGTGCAATTCAACAATCTGTTTAATTAAATATAAACCCAAACCACTGCCGGTTAAATTTTTACGCCCAGCCTGGCCTTGATAAAAACGGGAAAAAAGCTTGTCATCAACTTCCATGCCACAGCCAAAATCAGTCACAATTAAAGCTAAATACAAGTCTTCTTGAACCAAATTAATAATTATCGATGAATTAGGCTTGGAAAACTTAATAGCATTATCCAGAATATTAAAAATAACTCGGTAAATTGAATATTTGTCAATGGCTAATTTAGGTTCGTTTTCTAAATGGTTAATTTTTAAATGTATTTGTTTGTCAGAAATCAAAATATTTAAATCATTTACGCATGACTTAATAATATCAGAAATCAATTCAAAACTATACTTGATAGTCATCTCTGAAGATTCAAACCGATACACATCAACAATGTTTTTAATTATTGACAGTAAATTATGGTTAGACTGTTTTAATTTACCTAAAACCGTAGACTGAACTTCACTTAAATGTCCTAAATTCCCCCCAATCAGTGATTCCAGAGTACGTTCAGCACCAATTAATGGTGTTTTTAAATCATGGGCTAAAGTTGCTATAATATCTTCACGTTGTTTAGCTAAATTAACTTTTTCCGTGGTATCGGAAATTAACATCATAATATTTTTTAACTGATTATCCTCAGCTAAAATGGGCCAAATAGCGATATCCCAATAACGTTGAGCATTTGCATGATTCGTAATAGTAATTGCATAATTCTCTAAATGCACTTTTTCTCCATGCATAACATTATCAAATACTGAATTAGACAGACTGGAAAAAATTTTACCCACATGACGGCCAATAAATTTTTCCAAATCGCTTTTATTAACATTAAGCAATCGTGCAATTGTTGAATTAACTTCAATAATTCGCAAATTTTTATCCAGTTTAACAACGCCTACCGGTGCATTATCAAGTGTTTTACGGGTAAGGTTATTATCAAAGGTTAATTTTTTTACTATGGCTTTTTGAATTTGATTATGATTTAATACTTTTTCACAGATTTTTTCTAATAATTGCATGAAAAATTCAAAAGAAAATGCTGGAGCAATAATTTGATCATTAAAACCAATTTTTTTTAATTTCTTAAATAATTCTGCATTTTCAGCTGTACCATAAACAAAAATAGGAATATTAAAATTCATTAGTTCAATACAATCTTCAATGGACAGAACACCTAAATAGTTAATGCAAACTAAAATTACGTTATAATTATTTTTATTAAGTTCTTTAAAGGCTAATTCCAAATCATCGTAAAAATCTAAAGAAATTTTACTTAAACCACTATTTCTAGCAGTGCTTAAAATTTCTTTTAATTTAGCAATATCCTGTGATACAACTAGAGCTTTAATATTGCTTATTAAAACTTCACTTTCGATTGATTGATTCATGATCAAGGGAGCCTAAAAAAACAAAAAACAACTAAAAAAGCTTACACTTCGCCTAACTTAAACTATATTAATAACATATCATAAATACTCTTGACATGTAATACCCATTTTGAGTGATTATGGGTTAATGCAAAATCTACCTATTTCGGTTTATAATATTAATTTGCGATTTGCTCTTAATTAATGAGGTTCTTTAAATGAGCTTAACATATACAATATTACTTGCTTTAGAAACATTACTAGGCATTTTTATGGTAATTTTAATTCTCTTGCATGCGCCTAAAGGTGAAGGGCTTGGTGCAATTGGCAGTTCAGCAGCGCTGTTTACCACTAAACGTGATGCTGAAGCCGGTCTAGATAAACTTACTTGGACAATCGCCAGCGTTTTTATGCTTATTTCACTAGTCTTAGGATTTGGCCTAATCAGGTAAAATTATGACATTTACCATGCCAACACACAATGAAAAAGCTAAATACGTTCAGGATCAGTTTAACCGCATTGCTAATGGCTATGATCGATGTAACGATTTGGTAAGTCTAGGCATGCATCGCTCCTGGAAACATCAGGCAATCAAAGCTTTAAATATTAAGCCAACCGGTAATTACTTAGATGTATGTTGTGGAACGGGTGATCTTACCTTCATAATTGCTAAATCCTTAACTGAATCTGGCTGTGTTACTGGTCTTGATTTTTCCAGTAAAATGCTTGATATTGCCAGTTCCCGTAGTGCTGATTTTTTTGCTAAACATAAACACGTTGGCTCTATCGCCTTCATCAATGGCGATGCCTTAAATTTGCCTTTTGCTGATAACACTTTTGACGGGGCAATTATTAGTTTTGGTTTAAGAAATTTAACTGATTTTAATCAGGGCATTAACGAAATTAGTCGTGTGTTAAAACCTCAAGCCCGGCTTGTAAATTTGGACTTAGGCCATCCGAAACCCGGTTTATTTACCCATGTTTACAATTTTTATTTTAACAACATTGTGCCTTTAATTGGTGAGACTTTCCAAAACGAAAGAACCGCCTATACTTATTTACCTAAATCCCTCGAACAATATCCCGACGCCCAAGGAATAAGTACAATTTTAACTAACGCTAATTTGACTAATGTCGAATATCGTAACCTTGCTTGCGGAACCGTAGCCTTACATTGGGGTACGGTCGCTTGAACAGTCTAAGTTGTCATAATTCATTAGCTATCGTCGTAGGTGATTTGTCAGCTGATAATTATGTGGGTGTGTTAGCAAGTAAACTTAAACAAATTATGCCTAATTTAAATATTTTTGGTGTTGGTGGACCTAAAATGGAAGCCAGTGGCGTAAATTTGATAGCTAATTGCAAAGAGTTATCGGTTATTGGAATTTTTGAAACACTCAATTTAATTCCTCGGCTAATTAAATTACGTCAACAAATTATCGAACAAATAGCGGTGCTAAAACCAAAACTAGTCTTATTAGTTGATTTTAGTGGGTTTAACCTTATTTTAGCTAAAGCCATCAAACAAAAATTCCCTAATTTACCAATTTATTATTTTATATCCCCGCAAATTTGGGGTTCACGTCCGTGGCGAATTAATACAATTGCTCAAACCATTGACAAAATGTTTGTAATTTTTCCGTTTGAAGTAGATCTTTATCAAAGCCATAATATTCCCGTAAAATTTGTTGGTCATCCTTTATTAACCAAAATTCAAAATCAACATTTCTCCAAAACCGAATTTTGCACTAAATACAAACTTGATCCCCATAAGCCAATAATTGCCATATTTCCTGGCAGTCGTAGCCTGGAAATTAAAAATATTTTACCGCTATTATTTTCAGCCATAAGTGAACTTAGTAAAACATCAACTGACATACAATTTGTACTCTCAAAGGCTAATGATTATCTAACCGAAAAAATCAATAAAATCATTAATGAATCCGTTGCAAAAGAATCACTCTTAAGTAAAATTACCTTTATCGATTCAAGTGATAACTATTGTTTATTTAACGCCTGTGATTTAGTCTGGGCCAAATCAGGTACAACAACTCTGGAAGCTGCTCTATTTAAAAAACCCATGATAATTTTTTATCGAGGGTCTTGGCTGAGTTATATATTCTATTTACTATTTCGTCAGACTAAACTCGTGGGTTTGCCGAATATTTTATACTCAGATTACATAATACCAGAATTAATGCAGCATAAATTTTCCGTTAAAAATATAATTGATGATACATACGATATTTTAAATTTAACTACCGTTAGAACCGAAATGATAACTAATCTCGAATCAATCGTGGCTAAACTTGGTGAAGGCAACTATTTAGATGGTCTAATCCCTGATATTATCGCTAAATATGAAACCTTGGTAAGTTAATGGGGTAACCAGTTTAATCATGACCGAATTAGCTAAGCCAAACTCAATTAATTATCTAAGATTATTATCGTATCTAAAACCATACTGGCTAATTTTTACCATAGGGTTAATTGCCGCGATTCCGGCTGGAGCTATGGATGGAGCCATAGCTTATCTAGCTGGCCAAGGTTTACAAAAGATATTTATTGATGGACACGAATCATATTTAATCTACGTGCCACTAGTAGTGTTAGCCATTGGCCTTACCCAAGGTGTTTTTCGCTTTACCGAAACCTATTGCATTCGACTAGTTGGGGCCTTATCCGTTCGCGATCTGCGCAACCAACTCTTTGAACATATTGAACAGCAACCACTACTCTATTTCCAGAATCAGTCATCTGGTGTTTTTGTCTCGCGCATGATTAATGACATTAATATAATTGAAAATGCTAATGCCAGGACTTTTCAATCAGTAATCAGCAGAGTCGTAACCCTAATATCTTTATCAGCAGTAATAATATTTCAGTCCCTATCCTTAAGTATTATTGCTTTATCAATATTATCCTTAATTATATTTCCTGTAATATACTTAGGGCGAAAAATTCGTCGTGCCTCCAAAAAAGGGCAAGAGGCTATTACCGATCTAGTCATGGTTCTATCTGAATCAATTCAGGGTGCCCGAATAATTCAGTCCTATAATTTAAATAAATATCAAATCAATAGATTTTTTGATACCAATCAAAACTATTTATATAATATGAAAAAAACAATTTTTGCCGAAGCAATATTATCGCCTATTTTAGCAATGATTGGCGCCTGTGGGATTGCCTGCGTTATGTGGATGGCGGGTTACGAAGTTGTTCATAAACAGATGACCCTTGGTGCAGTAACATCATTCATCATTTCGTTGATTTTACTATATTCACCGATTAAAACTATTGGCCGAATCAATGCAATTATTCAACCAGCCTTAGCAGCTTCAACCAGAGTATTTGAGCTTTTAGATGTTAAAAGCAATTTAACCGAATCAGCCAATGCCTTAGCTTTAGCTAATACCCCTCATGAAATCGTCTTTAAAAATGTCTATTTTTCGTATCCAAGTAATAACATTCCCGTTTTAAAAGATTTAAATTTAACTATTAAACCTGGTCAATTACTGGCGTTGGTAGGAAGATCAGGATCTGGCAAATCAACATTTGCCAGCTTAATACCAAGATTTTATGATACATCTCTTGGGGATATTTATATTGATCAAATCAATATAAAAGATTTAAAATTTCAGTCCTTACGTAATCAAATAGCTATTGTAAGTCAAGATAATTTTTTATTTAATACCACTATTGAAGAAAATATTAAAATGGGCAATACTAATGCTAGTTTTGCCGAAATAGAAGCAGCAGCTAAGCAAGCCTTTTGTTATGATTTCATTTGCAGCTTTCCCGATAAATTTAAAACCGCAATAGGTGAACGCGGGGTTAATTTATCAGGGGGACAGCAACAACGCTTAGCTATAGCCAGGGCATTTTTAAAGAATGCACCAATATTAATCTTAGATGAAGCTACTAGTTCATTAGATACCGAATCAGAAGCCATGGTACAACAGGCAATTGATAAACTAATGCACGGCCGAACCGTTATTGTTATAGCACATAGACTTTCAACGGTTGCCAAAGCCGATGTAATACTAGTACTAGATCATGGTTCAATTGTCGAGACCGGTAACCATGAAAGTCTATTAGCCAAGTCAGGTATTTACGCTAGCTTAGTCAAAGCACAATTTAATGAAAATCTGTCTTAAAGAGGTAATAAAAACTTAAGTTATGGAAAATACAATTTTAATTGATGGCAACAGCCTAACTATTAGTCAAGTTAATGAAATTGCCCGTAACGGTACTAAAGTAGCCTTAGCAACTAACGCGATTGAACAAATAAATAACAGTCGCAATCATGTTTTACGAATAATTAATTCAGATAAAATTGTCTATGGCATTAACACAGGATTTGGCAAATTTAAGGATGTAAAAATAGCCAATAAGGATTTGCGTGACTTACAGGTTAATTTTATGCGTTCCCATGCCTGCGGTATTGGTAAACCATTCAGCAAAGAAATTGTCCGAGCAATGATTTTACTGCGAGCTAATGCTTTAGCAAAAGGGTTTTCTGGGATTAGACTAGAAATTGTTCAATTATTACTGGATTTATTAAATCATGACGTTTATCCCTATATTCCTGAACAAGGCTCAGTTGGTTCAAGTGGGGACTTGGCTCCATTAGCTCATTTAGGCTTAGTAATCATTGGCGAAGGCTTGGTTTTCGATGCCCAACTAAACAAAATAGACTCAAAAATTGCTTTTAGGCAACACCAACTTCAACCAGCAATTTTAGAAGCGAAAGAAGCGTTGGCTTTAACCAATGGAACCCAAGCAATGACAGCTATAGCCAGTTTGATTATTTATGAAGCCCATAAACTAGTTAAAGTAGCCGATATTATTTCAGCCATAAGTCTAGAAGCCATGTTTGGTTCACTAAAAGCTTTTAGCGCCCTTATTCAGGAAGTTCGACCACATCCTGGTCAGATTAAATCAGCTCAGAATTTACGCAAAATTCTTGACAACAGCCAATTTATTGAAAGTCATCATAACTGTAATCTAGTTCAAGACGCTTATTCACTTAGATGTGTTCCTCAGGTTCATGGGGCAGTGCGCCAAGCGATTAATCATGCCGATGAAGTTATTAATATTGAAATTAATTCTAGTACTGACAATCCATTAATATTTGCCAATGAAGTTCTATCTGGTGGCAATTTTCACGGTGAACCAATTGCCATAGTTATGGATTATGTTAGTATTGCCTTATCTGAATTAGCCAATATTGCCGAACGCAGAATTGAGCGCCTAGTGAACCCAGCTTTATCAAATGGGCTACCGGCCTTTTTAACTTTAAATGGTGGCTTAAATTCTGGTTTCATGATTGCCCAGTATACAGCAGCGGCTTTAGTATCCGAAAACAAAACGCTGGCTCATCCAGCTTCAGTAGACTCCATTCCTACATCAGCAAATCAGGAAGATCATGTATCGATGGGTACAATTGCCAGTCGCAAAGCTGCCCTGATTTTAACAAATCTCTACAATGTTTTAGCCATTGAACTTTTATGTTCCTGCCAAGGTATTGATTTTCGCTCAGGTAATTTAAGCCCGGATCCCCTAAGCGAAGAAGCAAACTTTCGCAAACTACCTTTAAAACCTGGTGATGGTGTTTACTTAGCTTATGAACATTTGCGCCATACAATTAAACCATTAATTAGCGATCGTATATTAAGCTATGATATTGAAACAACTGCCCAAATAATTAAATCTGGCAATTTGCTCAAAGCAGTTGAAAGTAAAATTGGTACTTTAGAATAAAAAAATAACTGGATAAAAATGTCTAATCATAAAACAAATTTTCTCAAAACCTGTTTTAGTCAAATTGCCAGACCAACTCCTATTTGGCTAATGCGTCAGGCGGGTCGTTATATGAAAGAATATCAAGCAGTACGCCAGAAAGTTAAATTTCTGGAATTGTGCCATAATCCTCAACTATGTGCCGAAGTTACACTTACCGCTCGTGAAAAACTCGCAGTTGATGCGGCGATAATTTTTGCTGATATTCTCTTGATTATTAATACCTTAGGCATTGAAGTAGTCTTTAAAGAACCAGGCGGACCAAGTATCTTAACTCCAGTACGTAATATTGATCAAATCAATAACTTTAAAGAAGCTGATGTCCTTAATGATTTAAGTTATGTTTTTGAAGCCATTAAACTAGCCAAATCAGGGTTGCCAATTGATATTCCGCTAATTGGCTTTGCTGGAGCTCCTTTTACTTTATTCTGTTATCTGGTTGAAGGAGGTTCATCAAATAATTACAATTTAGCCAAACAACTTTTATTAAGCAATGATGAATTTAGCCATAAATTACTCAATTTACTTACACAAATTACGATAACTTATTTACAGGCACAAATTGATGCTGGCGCTGATGCCATCCAATTATTTGACAGCTGGATTGGGATTTTATCTTATCATTCTTTTCAAAATATAGTTTTACCCTATTTACAAAAAATTCGCAATGCCTTTGATCGAAACATTCCCTTTATCTACTTTGGCCAAGGTGCAAGCCATCTCTACCCGTTAATTAAATCCATAGATGCAACCGTAAATAGTATTGACTGGCGTATGGAAATAATGCCAGCCTGGAATACATTAGGCTATGATAAAGCTATTCAAGGTAATTTAGATCCAGCTATATTACTATCTAATTATGATACTATTAAAGCAGAAGTTATCCATATATTAAATCAGGTAAATAATCGACCTGGTTTTATCTTCAATCTTGGACATGGAATTTTACCTCAGACACCATTTGAAAATGCTAAATATTTAGTAGATTTAGTCCATGATTTAACCAGTTAATTCTTAATAGGTATATAGAAAAAGCAAAAAAAATAATTTTAACCAAACGCTTAAGTAATTAAATCTCACCCAAACAAGAACCTAATAAAATTATCAAATATACAATCAGGTTTTCAAATAGTGATTTTATTGTAAACTAACTATAGAATAAAATAAGTAATTTAACTGATATACAAATTTAATGTAAATAAAAGGTTTCGAGGTAATTAGCAATGAGATATGTTGTAACTGGTGGCATGGGCTTTTTTGGCAGTATTATGACTGACTATCTCTTGGATTCAGGTAACGAAGTATTAGTCATTGACTGTCTGGTTGATTCAAGACTCACTCAAAAATATAACTTTAAACAAGTAGATATTGAAAATTATGATTTATTATTAAATGCCATAACTGAATTTGGGCATATTGACGGAATTTTTCATATTGCCGCTATCCTCGGTCATGATAAAGAACATAAACATAAACTTTTTACATCTAATGTAACCGGTACAAAAAATATTATGGAAATTGCCCAAAAGCTCAACAATACTAAAGTAGTTTTCACATCAACTAACTGTGTTTTTGGTTCCGGCAGTAATAATATCGTAGCTGAAAATCATCCGACTAACCCTATTGAAGATTATGGTCGCTCCAAGCTTGAGGCCGAAAAAGTGATATTATCTTATCCGAACATACTGAGTTCTATTATTCGCTGTCCCACGATCATTGCGGCTGGCCGACTTGGCTTACTTACGATTTTATTTGATTTTATCATGGAAGAACGTAAAGTCTACTTAGTAGGCGATGGTCATAATCGCTATTCATTTATTTACGCCTTAGACCTAGCTGATGCTTGTTATAAAGCAATGCTTAGCGATAAAAGTGGCTTGTATCATATAAGTTCCGACAATGTTCCTAGTATGAAAGAACTTTACTCTGAAGTAGCTAATCGAGCTCATAAAAAAATAAAACTGGTTAATCTGCCCGAATTTCTAGTTGTACCAGCTTTAAAATTATTATATGACTTAAATTTATCACCACTTGGACCTTATCATTATCGTATGTTAGCTGCTAATTTTGTTTTAGACAATACCAAAATCAAAGAAGCGCTAAATTGGCAACCAACCAAAACCAATATTGATATGTTGTCTCAGGCCTATGAATATTATGTCGAACATTATCAAGAAATTCAAAATGCGCAAAATTTACCGGCTCATAAACTTAAAGCTAAAGCGGGTATATTAAATTTACTGAAAATGATTTCTTAATATAAAAATTGCTTTTGCGTATTTTCCCCAATGACAATCATAAACTTTTAAATTAGCCTTAATTCTAATTGTTTTATAATAGAGGCTTAATGTGATTGCCGACTCAACCAATAAATTACCAGAAAGTAAGTTATCGCCAAGTATAAGCAATACTCTGGTTAGTCTCTATAATAAATTTTATGGAATCAAACCTCATCTGGTTAAAAACAAATTTAAGAATAAGATTGACCTGGCTCAAAACAGAAAACTTGATATAGCCCAACCAAAACACCAAGCTATTTTCAACAAGCCTGCTGCTTCCAAGTTACAAAGTATAAACTCAAGTGGAGTAGATCAATCTGGGGTTGGTGATTGTTTTTTTGAATCAGCTTTAGCTAGTCTAGCAAATACTTTACCGGGTCAAAAAATTATTACCAATATGATTAAAGAAAATAAGAACGGTACGTATACAGTGACTTTTCCAGGTGCTAAAAGTCATCCTGTAGAAGTATCAGCGAAGGATTTAATCCTAAATTACAATAATGGCAATGCTAATAATTCGGCATTATGGGCTAATATTATCGAAACTGCCTTCTTCAAATATGATCATATTTCTGAGTATAAAAATAATTTTTTAGAGTCTTTACAAAGTGAAGGTGTTCCTATTCTAGGTAATATAATGAGTACAGACAAATCGCTAGAACTACTAACTGGCAAAAGTGTAGCTAGTGATTTACTATCTTATTTAGACAATGACAATCGTGAATTAACCTTAGGTAAAGCCAGTGAATTCAATATAGCCAGGAGCTTAAACCAAGCCTTAAACATTGACCATCTTCCAGTTACGGCTGGAGCTAGCGGTGGTTTTTTGACTCATTTAGGCGAGCACAACAGTGGTCCATTAATTGGCGAACACGTATATAGTGTTTTAAATTTTAATCCTAAAACTAGTATAGTAATTGTCCGCAATCCCTGGGGTGATAATGACGGAACAGTTTTTAACCAGCCCAATATTAACAAAGATGGAATTACCAGCCTAACTGATGGCAAATTAAAAATGTCCTTAGCAACATTTACAAAATATTTTACTGATGTTAATTTTTGTGGTCAAAATCCTTACGCAAATGATTTCAAAAATATCTTTTATGATACCATTGAATCCGTTAAACCACTTGAATCTAGCGTAAAAAATCTTGTCCGAAAACACTATAAACAATCAGGCCATGATTTTTATAATTTTATTCAAGATCAAGGCCAATTGGTTAGCGATGATATTTATGCCATTACCGATTCTAGTGAACGCGCCCTTAAATTTGCAATAGCTGAAATTGCTGATACCACTTATGATGTCGGTAAATATCTCTACAATGAAATAAAGCCACCAGCAAAAATTTTCATCAAAGATCTTAAACATGATACTAACTCTTTGACTAGTATTGCTATCCATAATTTTGGCTATTATTGAACTTGTTTTATCACTTAGCCTTAGTGCATCAGATTTTTGCATGCCAAAAACATTAAAAAATTATGAGTTTTGCAAAACCTAACGATAACCATAGCGAAACCAAAACAACTGATAATGCTACAGCAAAAAAACACCATTATTGTAATTGTTTGATTTACTATTACCGACGTACATCCGGAAGTAATTCAGATCGAAGTAAAGATAATGGTATCGGTCCGATTTTTAAAAAGTCATCATGAAAATTGACTAGTTTATAATCATCACGACAAAATTGTTTATAATCTTTCCTTAAAGCCAAAATCTTTAGTTTGCCGTAAGTACAGACCAAATAAGTAGGGTCGCTAGTTCCACGCCAAGCCTCGCGCAAGCCGTTGGACGGCTCTTGATACCCTTCCTTGACAAAGAAATCACAAGCCGTTTTAACCGACATATTTTGCGTATGCATTTTTATAGCTACAATATACCTGCAAGCTCGCAATAAGGCTTCGTGCAACTGGACTAACCTGAGTTCAAGATTACCGTCACCATAGCCCTCTTCAAGCAGCATTGCTTCGCAATAATGAGCCCAGCCCTCAACATTGCTATCACAATTAATAATTTTTCTTATTAATGACGAATTAGACTTCAGCCATAAATATTGAACGTAATGACCGGGGTAAACCTCGTGAATACTGGTAATTTTAATATCAGGATAATTAAATAGACGCATATGTTCTTCAATACGTGATTTATTCCAAGAAGAATCGGGCACTGTAACATTATAATAAGCCTGTATTACTTTCGTTTCAAAAGGTCCTGGTGAATCCATAGAAGCAAAAGTTAAAGCCTTATAAAATGGGGGCGTGTCTTCAACGGTTGGTAAAATAGTGCCTGGAATCTTAACGATATTTTTGTCAATACAGTACTTGTAAATGTTATCTAAATTACCAGCTACTGATTTTACCAAAGCATCAGGCTTAGGGTGGTTAAGAGAAATTTGTTTTATCACTTCTTTTGGCGATATATTGGGATTAATTTTATGAGCAATAGTTTTAAAATTGTTCTGCAAATTTCTTAGTTCGACCATACCCATATTTAACAAATCATCTAATTTGTCATCGATCATTTCGTCATAATATAGTTTTTGTTTAAAATGGTCTTTGCCTAGTGCAAAATTTCCCTTGACCCGATTTGATAAATTATGCTTTAAATATTCCTGGTAACATTTAAGCGACGAAGCCACATTGACACTTTCAATCTTAATCTGGCTCTGAATACTTTTATCTTTTAGGTTAACAAATGCTGTGTTAACGTCTTTATCAAAAAAATTGATTATAGCTGGCAATTGCTCTAAACAAATTTCGACATAAATTTTGGGTACCAAATCAACTTCTAGATTACTTTTAGCGTCATTGATTAAGTTAACTAATTTTTTTTCTCGGGCAATAACGTCTTTAGCTCTAACATCTAAAGGGGCAAAATCTCTAATAATTAAATTATAAATACTCGTACACATAAGACTTGGATACAAGTCAGGGTTTTTAGCATACGTTTTAAGCACATTGATATCAAATATTTGTCCAGCTAAATAGTTTTTAAGCAAGATTAAATCGTCGGCTGATTGCTTGTCTGTCAACCCAAGCATTTCCGGACTAAATTTTTGCAATTGATTTAAATAACTACTGTAAATTTCAACTTTACGCTTAAGTCCAGTCTTGGATAGATCTTCAACAAACGCATCAAATTGATGAATACCCAGTCCAGTAGCTGTTGACGGCTCAAGTATAAAATAATCCTGTACAAAAGAATTGGCAATGTCCTGATAAGATTTAACAAGCTTTTTGCTTTCTATACTTTGTTCGAAAGAGTGTTTTCCTTGAGACATAACTGATACCGAATTAAAACATAAGGTTAACACTATAAAGCAATTTATAAAAACTCTTTTGTCAAGATAAAACCTGATCACTACTTAAACCTCAATTTCTTTCAAAGCAGAGTTAAGAATATTTAATATCATAACATAGCAGATAAATTCTGCTCGGTCAAGATTGAAAACCAGAAAAAATCTGTTCTTTGCCAAAAACAAAAAAACACCATTAATCATCCGGCTCCTGGAGCATGAATTCCGCGCAGCAGAAGAATTTATAAAATCGATTCTGTAAAACGTGAAGTAAATTCTAAAATAAACCGTATCAAAAACTAATTAAATTCTAAATATTTTTAGTCTACAAAAGCTACAATTCTTGCGGGAGCCGCACTAGCATTTTTAAACTTTAAAGGGAAACAGGCAATTTTAAAATTTTTAGGCGGTACAGATTTTAAATTTGTTAACTGTTGTAAAATATAAATATCCTGACCTTGAAGAGCAAAATGAGCACCCCAAATATGTTTTTTGTCTTGAGTTTTATGAAAGTCTTGAGCCATTTGTAAAAATGGTCGATCAATGCCAGTAGCATCGGTACCAATAATTTTAAAACCAGCTTGAGCCAGATAACTAGCCGAATCAAAATCAAGACCCGGATAATTATGATACTTAAATTCAGTCATAGCTACAAGACTAGCTCCAGTATTAATCAAAACAGCCATTGGAGAAGTTATAGCCTGGGGATCAAGATCAATTTTCGCAAAAGCTAAATTTAATTTATCAATGTCAATCAGTGCACCACTGCCACACAGATCGGTAAAATCAAGAACACAAGCATTCATATACAGATCCTCTAAAGGAATCTCATCGATATAAGGGTATTTAGTATGTTCATTAACGGGTCCATAATGCCAGGGAGCATCAACATGAGTGCCCAAATGCGAAGATATACTAATATCTTCTTCAGCCCAACCTTTACCTTCCGGTAAGGCCTTTTCATTACAGTTAAAGATTTGCATCATTATTTTAGCGCCAGCATCATGATTAACATAATTTATCTCAGGGAATAAAATACGCGCCAAAGGCTTAAATAGCTCCGGAAAATTTTCCGGAATATTAGCTAGCGTTCTAGTTAAATCAATAATTTTAGGCATATTTATTACTAATAGGTAATTACTCAAATGATAATTTTAACAACATTCTTTAATGGTTGCCAATTTATGATTATTCATCAATACTGTTATTAAGCTTATGCTTTAAACTAGCCATGTCAATTGCCGCTAAAGCAGCATCACAGCCTTTATTACCAGCTTTAGTTCCCGATCTTTCAATGGCCTGCTCAATAGTTTCAGTTGTTAAAACGCCAAAAATTATCGGTACCTTATGTTTTAAAGCTAACCCTGCAACGCCACTAGCTACTTGACCAGCAACGTAATCAAAATGTGCTGTAGCACCACGTATGACACAGCCCAAAGTTATAATAGCATCATATTGGTGCATTTCAGCTAATTCATTAGCCAGATACGGAATTTCAAAGGCTCCAGGACAATAGTAGACGACAATATTAGCCTCATTTGCATTAGCTTTTAATAAAGTCTCTAAACAACCTTGCAAAAGGGCTTGAGTAATAAATTCATTAAATTTACTGACAATTATGCCAAATTTAAATGGGTTTGCATTAATACTGCCACAAACGGTTTTAACTTTTAACACTTTAGCTTTGACATCCATAAATCAATTCCTCATGATAATTAATTGCCCATAATTTTAACAGACTTTAAATTTAGTTTCGCGATTAACATTATTTTAGGGTAACTTTTACAATAAAATTTAAAGATTTCGGGCAAATTTAAATTCCCAGACTGGCGGAAAATTTAGCTTATAAGGTTAAATTTTCAATTAAATGTCCAAGTTTTTCACGTTTAGTTTCGAGATATTTTACATTAAATCCATTACAAGCTGGTATCATTGGTACACGATCAGAAATATTTAAACCATAGCCAACCAACCCAACGATTTTACGCGGGTTATTCGTAATAATTTTAACACTGGTTAAACCTAAATCATGAAGAATTTGCGCACCCACTCCATAATCACGTAAGTCAGGCTTAAAGCCAAGACTTTGATTTGCTTCCACCGTATCAAGCCCAGTATCCTGCAAAGCGTAAGCTTTAATTTTATTAGCTAAACCGATACCACGGCCTTCTTGACGCAAATAGACTAAAACACCACATTTGGCGCTAGCAATCATTGTCATGGCATTATCTAACTGAGGCCCACAATCACAGCGCAAACTACCAAAAACATCACCAGTTAAGCATTCGCTATGTACTCTAATTAAAACATTACTTTTATTTTCAACTTCACCTAGAACTAAAGCTACATGCTCTTGATTATCGAGCAAATTTTTATATGAATATAATTTAAAATCACCGTATTTACAAGGAAAATTAACACAAGCTTCACGGCTGACAAACTTTTCCTTACTTAAGCGATAAGAAATTAACTGGGCAATAGTAATAATTTTCAAATCATTTTCATGGGCAAATTTAATTAAATCAGGTAATCTTGCCATACTCCCATCTTCATTCATAATTTCACAAATAACCGCACTAGGATTCAAATTAGCCAATTTAGCCAAATCCACTCCAGCTTCGGTATGGCCAGCGCGACGCAAAACTCCACCCGATCTAGCAATCAAAGGCATAATATGGCCTGGTCTGATAAAATCACTAGCGACTGAAGTCTCACTGGCAGCTAGTTTAATCGTAGCCGCCCGGTCACTGGCACTGACCCCAGTAGTGATACCATGATCATAATTTGCATCAATAGTTACAGTAAATGCCGTACCTTCTTTAGTAGAATTATGCTGAACCATAGGTGGCAAATCTAACTTTTGCGCTTTGTGTTCATCTAGCGCTAAACAAACCAGACCACGAGCTTTAGTAACCATAAAATTAATCTTACTGGCATCAATCAAATCAGCACTACAAATAAGATCGCCCTCATTCTCCCTATCTTCGTCATCAGCAACGATAATAAATTTACCATTGGCAAAATCTAAAATAGCATCCTCAACAGATGCAAAATTTAATTCTAATGGATTAGTCATATTTGGACTCCTTGAGGTTATTTGACTGGATTTGGGCAAGTTTGCGGTTTAACAAGATTGGTAAGATACGTCGCCGTGATTTTAACTAAATGCCTGGCAATTAAATCGGTTTCTAAATTAACTGTATCATTAAGAGCCAATTTTCCTAAATTGGTATTGTTTAATGTATGGGGAATTAAAGCTATATCAAAATAAACCTGTTCATTAACCTTATCTACATTAACTATCGTTAAAGACACACCGTTAATCGCTATCGAACCCTTTGGGACAATAAATGGATCAATGTCGATGGGGGCAACAAAGCCCAGCCTAGTCGAGAAGCCATCAGTTTCAATACGATAAACACAAGCCACATAATCAACATGCCCACTTACCAAATGTCCAGATATTCCATCATTAAGTTTTAAAGATTTTTCTAAATTTACATAATAACCTGGCTTTAATTGATTAAAATTCGTTTTTAGTAAGGTTTCATTACATATTTCAACCATAAAATTATCGTTAGAAAATTTAATTACCGTTAGACAAACACCATTTACACAAATTGATTCACCTAGGCTCAATTGGCTAAATTGCTGAGAAGTTTGAATATTTAAGATAAGACCATCTGATTTTCCTGCAGTCGAGGTAGATATATCAATAATTTGACCTATTTCCTGAATTATTCCACTAAACAAAATGTCCATTCCTTATTTATATAACGAGCTAAACAATATGATATATTGACAATAGGATAAATTGTCAATATATCATGGACATATATTGACTAAGATTTACTTTATAATTGACCTTTTAAGCAAGTAAAGCTATCCTTAATTTTTTTAAATTCATTGCAGTGTAAGGGCTTGGCTGGTTTTAATTATTAAAAAACATAATAATTAAAAAGTTTTTAATTATTATAGAGAAATTGAATTAAAAATAAGGAATTAAAAAGCATCTCGATTTAATAAATTAATGATATATTTTCTTTATTAAATGGTATCTTACTTATAATTAGGTTTACAAAACTATGATTTCCCAAAATCTTAACGATAAAGATAAAGCATTAATAGCTAGACTATCAGCAATGAGTGCTGATGATTTTAACACCTGTCTAGAAGCTTACGGGCTCTATCAAAGTAATTACAATCAATGGTTCAGCTATGAAGAACAAGTCGACTTAACAAACGATGAATCCGATGATTTTTTACCCGAATTAGAAAATTATTTTGAATTTGAAAACCCTGATGCCATAATAAGAATTCAAGAAAACATGCGGGCGGCTATTCTTGAAGCCAGACAAGATGACTCTCAAATTGACTTACAAGATTTATTCATGGACATTATGCGCGAAATTATCAAGGAAGACTTAACCCTAAATTATGCGATAACTGGACAAATGTTTGAAGATATAGCCCAAATGGATGAAGAAGTCTATCATGGCCGACTTGACTGGTCAATGATTGAAGGCGATGGTAAAGATCTTAACAACGCCAATTACATCACCAAAAGTGTTTGATAGCCGATTATTTAGAACAATTGACTGTTAAACACTTACTTGATTAAAGTTAATTGCCTAAATTTATTACTCCCAATTAACTAAGCATTAAAGTCAATATTAACAATATATTTACTCCAGACCGGTTTATTAATCATGACAAATTTAGATATTTCAAATTCTATCTGACTTTGAGGCCTGCGCGGACTTATTCTCAATTGCATATTAGCTTCTTTAGGAGTTTTATTACCTTTAGAGACATTACATTTAAGACAAGCAGTTATAACATTATCCCAAGTATCCTTACCACCTTTAGATTTGGGGATAATATGATCAACCGTAAGGTCTTTTTTATGCACACCACAATATTGACAAGTATAATTATCCCGATGCAAAACATTTTTGCGTGATAAGTTGATTTCTTTATAAGGTATTTTAACAAAATTTCTTAACCGGATAACTGTTGGCAAATAATGGCTAGAATAAATTATTTTATTTTCGCATTCTAATTGCTCGGCTTTACCTTTTAAGACCAAGACAATTGCTCTGCGCCAAGAGCAGGTATTTAAAGGTTCATATGAGGCATTTAGAACAAGTACTTTAGTCAAATCATTACAACTCGTAAAACATTAGATTAATTTTATTATAACGATTTTTAAGGGTATTTGTCTATATCGCTCTTAGCCTAATTAATATAGCAATAAGCGGAAGTAACCGCCCAAAACACTAATGTTTCATTGATTTTGCGACACTGACTCATAAAATCAATGAAGCATTTTCGCCAGAAAATTCAAAAATTCACAAACATTTAGATTTTAAAAAAAAATTAGGCAATTGCTAAAATCATTGATAGTATATTATAAAGTGTATATATTTAATATAAAAAAGGAGAGTTAAGTAACCTTGTCGGCAATATCTGTAAAACAATTAATTGATGCTGGTGTTCATTTTGGGCATCAAACCCGTCGCTGGAATCCTAAAATGCGTAATTTTATCTATGGTGAACGCAACGGTATCTATATTATAGACCTCCAGCAAACTACCGTAGCTTTAGAAAAAGCCTGTAGCTTTATGCGCGAAATGGCTGGTCAACGTAAAAATATCGTTTTCGTTGGGACAAAGAAACAAGCTACTGACATTGTCGAAGAAGAAGCCAAACGAGCTGGGTGTTATTATGTCAATCGACGCTGGCTAGGCGGAATGCTAACAAATTTTGAAACTATTCGCTTACGCATTAATCGTTTACGCGAATTAGAGGATATGAAACAATCCGGAGATTTGTATCGACGCCCTAAAAAAGAATTAGCGGTGCTTAATCGTGAATTATACAAATTAGAAAAATCACTTGGTGGTATAAAAACCATGCGCGGCAAACCTGATATCTTATTTGTTATTGATCAAAAACGTGAACTTATTGCCGTAGCTGAAGCTAAAAAAATCGGCATAAAAGTTGTTGGTATTATAGATACAAATTGTGATCCCGATGATATTGATTTCGTTATTCCCGGCAATGACGATTCCATTCGCTCAATTAAATTAATCACCGGAGCTCTAGCTGACTCAATAATCGAAGGGCGTCAAGGTCAAACTAATTATCGCGAAGAATTAGATACTAATGAACCAGTTACAGTTGGTGCAAAAAAACTAACTCCTAGTTTGTCGGTTGAATATTCTCATTCCGTAGACGATATTGACATTGACGAAGAATTAACCACAGCTCTAGAAGAGTTTACCGTTGATACTGAAGAAGTATAAAAAATAAAAAATTTAAAATTAAGTTTAGTTAAAAATCAGGAGAAAATAAAAATGGTTGAAATTTCAGCTTCCATGGTAAAAGAATTACGGGAAAAAACTGGTGCGGGCATGATGGATTGTAAAAAAGCCTTAGTGGAAACATTAGGTGATTTAGACAAAGCCTTTGAACATTTACGCCAAAAAGGTATTGCTTCAGCAAGTAAGAAAGCTGACCGACCAGCAGCTGAAGGCTTAGTAGTTGCAGCTACCAATAACGATCACACCCTTGGGGTATTATTAGAAGTCAATTGTGAAACTGATTTTGTCGCCCGCAATGAACATTTTAAAGAATTAACCGATAAATTAACGAAATGTATTTTAGAAACTAAGGTTACTGATGTTGATTCATTAATGACCCAAAATTTTGAAGGCCAAAGTATCAAAGATCTTATCTCCAGCTATATTGCTAAAACTGGTGAAAATATTGTGGTTAAACGCTTTCACCTCATGAAATCACCTAATACTTCTACTATTATCGGTACTTATGTTCATTCCCTAGGTGGTAAAATGGGTGCTTTAGTAACTCTCGAAGCCGATAAAGCAATTGCCGGGCTCGAACATATGGCTAATTTAGGTCGCGAAATTGCGATGCATGTAGTTTCGTCTAAACCTCAATTTTTAGCTAAAACAGATGTTCCCAGTGACCTGGTTGAAAACGAACGCCGAATTGAATCCAACAAAGCTGATTTAGCTGATAAAAAACCGGAAATTAAACAAAAAATTATTGATGGCCGTGTTGATAAAATTATGGCTGAACGCTGTTTGTTAGAGCAACCTTTCGTTAAGGATCCTAGTTTAAGCGTCGGTAAATATTTAGCCGAACAAAGCAAAACCCATGCCGCAAAGTTAAATGTTACTAATTATGTATTTTTCCTACTTGGCCAATAATTTGTAAACCTTCATCTAGTTAAGGTTTTACTCTATAAAGCTTAGGCTAACTTGACAAATAAAGACAATTATGAAAATTAGTCAATATTTTGTTATCAAGTATAGGTTATTATGTACACAAGTAAAACACATAAATTTAGTATGAGTAGCAAGGTTAAATACAGACGAATATTATTAAAGTTAAGCGGTGAGGCTCTAATGGGTTCGCAGAACTTTGGTATTGATCCTGTTGTGATTGATCGCATTGCTAACGAAATTGTCCTGGCTTTAAAGCATAAAGTCCAAATTGCCATAGTTGTTGGTGGGGGTAACATTTTTCGCGGTGTTCAAGGAAGTTCCTGGGGCATGGACAAAGCTGCTGCTGACTACGTCGGCATGTTGGCGACAATTATGAATTCGTTAATCCTTCAAGGCGTTCTCAATAATAAAGGCATAGTTACCCGGGTTCAAACTTCCATTGCCATGCCTAGTATTGCGGAACCTTTTATTAGACTTAGATCAATTCGTCATTTAGAAAAAGGTCGGGTCTTAATTTTAGGTGGTGGTACGGGCAATCCACACGTAACTACCGATACCGCCGCAGCTTTGCGGGCAGCAGAAATCAAGGCAGATGTCGTGCTAATGGCTAAAAACCGCATTGACGGGATTTATGATAGCGATCCACGAACTAATGAAAATGCTCGTAAAATCCATCAAATCAGTTTTGAAGGGCTTATTAAACAGGGTTTAAAGGTAATGGATCCATCTTGCGTATCATTGTGTCAGGAAAATAATATACCTATTGTTGTCTTTGATTTTGATCGATCTGGATCTATTGAACAAATTATTTTAGGTGATAAAATTGGTACGATTGTTGGGGCAAAACTTGGAGGATAAATATATATGATTGACGTTAGTGATGTATTAACTCATGGCGAAGAAAAAATGAAAAAAGCTATCGCTACCCTGAATAAGGAATTTTTAACTATTCGTACCGGTAGAGCGAATCCAGCTATACTTGATCGAGTTGAAGTTGAATATTATGGATCAATGACACCACTAAAAGGCGTAGCCAATATATCAACAGCAGATGGCAAAACTCTAGTCATCCAACCTTTTGACAAAACCCTTCTTAAAGAAATCGAACAAGCAATTCACAAGTCACAGCTTGGCTTAACTCCAAATAATGACGGATCAATTTTACGAATCAACATACCCCAATTAACTGAGGATAGACGCAAAGAACTAGCCAAACAAGTTAAAAAATATGGTGAAGAAGCTAAAATTGCCATAAGAAATGTTCGACGTGATAGTAGTGACGAATTAAAGAAAAAACTTAAAGCGGCACAATCTTCAGAAGATGAAGTAAAACACCAAGAAGAAAATTTACAAAAACTAACCGATAAATACACTAAAGAAATTGACAAACATGTCCAGGCTAAAGAAGCAGATATAATGTCAATATAGTTAAGGTTGTCTAAAGGTGAAAACCGGGAGAAAGTGTTATGTGTGGCTAATTTTGTAAGTTCAGTTATATCTTTTATTTAAGTTTTAGGAGAAAGTGTTATGTGTGGTATTGTCGGTTATATGGGGTCTTCAGGCGTTGCATCAATTTTGCTTTCGGGCTTAAAATGTCTTGAATATCGTGGTTATGATTCAGCGGGTATTGCCTATATAAATAATGGCAAACTTAATGTAACTAAATCAGCCGGTAAATTAGAGAATCTGGAAAAGCTTTTAACAGCAGATCGTCAGTCAAGCCTAGCCTTTAGTGGTATTGGGCATACCCGATGGGCAACTCATGGTGTTCCAAATGATCTTAATGCCCATCCTCACTTAAATGCCGATAGCAGTATAGCTATTGTTCACAATGGTATTATTGAAAACTACGCAATGCTGAAAGAAGAGCTAGAGTCAGAAGGTTATAAATTTAATTCTGATACAGATACTGAAGTAATTGTACATTTGTTAACCAAAGAATATAAAAAAACCAATTCAATATTAAAGGCCATTACCAATTCGGTCAAAAAACTGGTAGGAAGTTATGCCTTAGGGATTATCAGCTCTTATCAAAAAGATACCATTTTTGCAGTTAATCATCATTATTCCTTAACGCTAGGTCAAGGCGACAATGAATTCTACCTTGCCAGTGATATCGTAGCTGTGCGCCAATATACCAATAAAATTTTACGATTAGAACAAAGTGAAATTGCTGAAATTACTCAAAATCAGGTTCGTCTATATGATTTCAATGGCCATGAAACAATGCGTGAATTTATAACCGTAGACAGTGATCCATATTTAATCAATAAAGATGGTTACAAGCATTTTTTACTAAAAGAAATCCATGAACAACCCACAATTTTAAGACAAACCATTGGCAAATACATGGTGCACCCAAATGCTAAAATTAATTTTAATCAAAATAATGAACCATTAACCAATGCTCATACTCAGGAGAAATCAGCTGGCGTTCACTTATCTAAAAATGATATCATGGGGATTGAAAATATTTTAATAATTGCCTGTGGCACAGCCTACCATGCTGGCATGATCGGCAAATATTACCTTGAACAATTATGCAACGTACCAGTCAATGTGGAAATAGCCTCAGAGGTTCGGGGTCGCAATCTTTTAGTCAATGAAAAATCATTGGTCATTGCTGTAAGTCAATCTGGTGAAACTGCTGATACAATTGCGGCTTTATCTGAAGCAAAGCGCAAAGGTGCTTATACCCTAGGTATAACAAACCGAGCTGACTCACATTTATCAAGAATTTCCAGCAATCTAATTATAACTGAATGCGGTGTAGAAGTTTCCGTAGCAGCAACAAAAACCTATATTGCTCAAGTTGTAAGCTTCTTATTATTTGCTCTTTATTTAGCCGAGGAAAGGGGTAGCCTTACCACTAGCTATATAAATAATTTAAAACTGGAATTACACAGCTTACCGGCCTTAGTTGAAACTGTTTTGGCTAATGAAACATATATCAAAGAGGCTTCCATTAAATATGCCGATGCACAAGATATGGTATTTATTGGTCGAGGCATTAATTATCCAACTGCTTTAGAAGGTGCCTTAAAGTTAAAAGAATTAAGTTATATTCATGCATCTGGTTATGCAGCTGGTGAACTTAAGCATGGGCCTATTGCTGTTTTAGATTCACTAGTACCAGTTGTTACTATTTTAATGCCAGGCAGTGTTTATGACAAAACTCTGTCCAATGCTCAAGAAGCCAGAGCCAGAAATGCTCAGATGATAGCTGTAGCCTGTAGTGATGACGAGAAAGCGCATAAATATTTTGATACTGTGCTTGAAGTACCACCAGTTGATGAGTTATTAAGTCCAATCCTGGCAGTTATTCCTTTACAGTTATTTTCATACTTCATCTCTGATTACCTAGGTAAAGATGTTGATCAACCACGCAATCTGGCTAAATCTGTTACAGTTGAATAGGAGTAAAACAATGTTAATGCGTTTGGCTTTAGCTTTGGCAACCATGTTTTTGGCTAACATACCAGTATATGCCTATCAAGAAGGAGAATTCCCCGGTAAAGGCAAAGAAGAAAATTTTCAAAAAGCTTTATCCCTTTATAATGAAAGCTTAAAATGTAATTTAGATAAGAATAAAGCCATTGATTTAATCAATAAAGCTATTACTATTTATCCTTATGATGCTCAATTTTGGTATCAGTATGGTATGCTCACTACTGACAAAATTGAAAAACTTAAAGATCTTAGCAAAGCAACCAGCCTTAATCCTGACTATATTGAACCATGGTATCAAATTACTCAAATTTACTGTGATAGTCAAAAATACGATGATGCAATTAAGGCTGCTAAAAAAGCTACTTCCATTAATCCCGATGATCCAACACCATGGTTTATTTTAAGTAACGTCTATAAAGAAGCAGGAAATTTTCAAGAATCTAAACAAGCCGGCAATAAAGCTAAAGAAATTGCCAAAAACATTAGTTATAAGGCAGTTATAGGCCCAACACCAACTAAACCTGCTGGCCAACCAGGAGCTCAGCCTGAAACCAGCCATTAAACTAAAATCGAAAAAATAAACTGTTTAAACCAAACACTTTTTAACATAAAGAATAAGGCTAAAGGATGATGAAAAATTATCTTTAACGGCTTATAATGAATTAAACTCTATAAAATAGTTAATATAAAGAGGTGTTGATATGTCTAAAAACGTCATTGTAATAGGTGGTAGTTTTGCCGGTATGACTGCAGCGATTGAAATTAAGCAACATTTAAAAAATGCTGTTAATATTTTAGTTATTGACAAGCGTAATGAGTTTATCTTTAATCCTTCACTGATTTGGGTGCCTTTTGGGCTAAGAAATAAAAAAGATATTTCCTTTGAATTAGAACCAGTATTTACTAGTAAAGGGGTTAATTTCAAACAGGCCGAGGTTATCCGTATCGATTTAGAAAACAGAACAGTTTTAAGTAATGATAATACTTGTGAAACTTTTGATTATTTGATAATAGCTACTGGCGCTAAATTAAATTATGATGCCATTGCCGGATTAAACCCTAAATTAGGTTTTGCCCAATCCATTTTTTCCTTTGATGATGCTGTCGAAGCAGGCAAAGCCTTTGATAAATTTGTGCAAAATCCTGGACCAGTAGTAATTGGAGCTGTTCAAGGAGCATCCTGTTTTGGCGCAGCCTATGAATTTTTATTTAATATCGTTTATCAATTAAAAAAACACAAAATTGACAAAGTAGCTCCGGTAACATTTGTAACGGCTGAACCATATGTAGCCCATCTAGGTCTGGGTGGATTTGGTATGGCCAGACAAATGTGTGAATTTATGTTTAAACAAGCTCATATTAAACTAGAATGTGATGCAGAATATAAAGAAATTACGGCTAATAAAATTGAACTTATCGATGGGCGCATAATACCATTTAGCTATGCCATGCTTACGCCAGCATATCTAGGCGTTGATCCAGTGCGCGCACTTACCGATATAGTTGACAACAATGGCTTTGTTAAAATTAATGACTACTATCAAACACTAAACTATAACAATGTCTTTGCCTGCGGGGTTGCCATTAGCCTACCAGCTCCGCAAATGACCAAAGTACCTTGTGCGGTTCCTAAAACTGGATATTTATCTGAAGAAATGGCTAAAGTTGTTGCCCACAACGTTATTGCCTGTATCGAAAACAAACCCCTTAAAGCAAAAAAACCTGGTGAAATCGATGCTAAATGTATTATGGATGCAGGGAATAATGGGATAATTATGACTAGTGATCATTTCCTCGAGCCACGTCAACACGCATGGCTAATTCCTGGACCAGAAGCGCATTATGCTAAGTTGGCCTTTGAAAAATATTTTCTCACTACACACAAACATGGTATTGTTTAATTTATTAAATATCATAAAACTAGGAAGTTAAGAAAATGCAACTTTACTTAATTAAATGGAAAATTAAATCCGTTAGTAGTCAGGCAATGGAAGCTGTTTTAAAAATGCCTGATTATATTGAAGATTTAAGAAAAACTCATAAGCTTGAAAAGCGCTATCATATTGTTGGTGGCCATGGTGGCATTATCATTTTACATATAGGCAGTCATGAAGAATTAGAAAGAATACTAGCCTTAATGCCAATTTATAATATTGCTCGATTTAAAATTTATCCTTTAACCGAAATGTTGCATTAATAATGCTTCAACAAATTCGTGGTAATTCATCAAATAACAAAGTATCGACAAGACGGCTGCCACCAATGATAGTTTTAGCAATAACATTATTATCAGGGTCATCAACCACTTTACCTATAATCGCTGCATTTGTTCCTAACGGATGAGAGTGCATTATAGCTAATAAATCTTGCGCTCTTATTTCATCAACTACAGCAACGAATCTACCTTCACAAGCAATGTACAATGGATCAATACCTAGAATTTCACCTAAAGCGGCTACATTAGTTTGAATCGGTATTTGGCTTTCATCAATAACAATACCAATACCAGAAGCCATGGCAATTTCATTAAGCACTGTAGCTAAGCCACCTCGAGTAATATCTCTCAAACAATTTACCTGAATATCGCTAGCTAAAATTAAATTTATCAAAGAATAAAGGCTAGCCGAATCACTTTCAATTGTTGATTCAAGTTCAAATTCTTCACGGGTTGCCATAATTGCCATACCATGGCGACCAATATCACCACTAACCAAAATATTATTATTAACTTTAGCCTTACTGACTGACGGAATATCGTTAGCAGTAACCAGTCCAATACCAGAAGTTGTGATAAATATCTTATCACAGTCACCTTTGTTAACGACTTTAGTATCAGCCGTAATTAGTTTAACATTATTTTGCCTACAGGCCAATTGCATTGCTTGAATAATCTTGGTCAAATCTTCCAATAAGAACCCTTCTTCCATAATAAAGCTGGCCGCTATAAACAAGGGTTTAGCACCTCTTACCGCTAAATCATTAATAGTACCATGAACCGAAAGCGAACCAATATTACCACCTGGAAAAAAAATTGGATTAACGACGAAAGAATCAATAGATACAGCTATATTATCTTGATTAAGCGTAACGACACTAGCATCTTCTAATTCGTTTAAAATCTCATTACCTAGATAAGGCAAAAAAAATTCATTTATTAAATTACTGCTTAATTTACCACCAGATCCATGCCCGAGGCTTATACATGCTTGATCATTAATGGGTAAATTACAACTGTTAAATACATCACTAGACAATATTATAATCTCCTGAATTTTATTATGGACTGGCTGTTAATTTGCTCTGGCGATATTTATAATAAGCAGAACAGGCACCTTCACTAGATACCATCGTAGCACCAAGAGGGTTAAGTGGGGTACATTTAGTACCAAAAAATTCACATTCATAAGGTTTTTTTAACCCACGCAAAATCTCACCACTAATACATTCCTTAGATTCTTGAATATCTAAATTATCTACTTTAAACTTAATTGTAGCATCAAAATCTTTAAACTGAGAATTTAAACTCAGACCACTTTTGGGTATAAAACCTAGACCTCGCCACTTTCGGTCACAGACTTCAAACACATCCTTAATAGCCTGTTGGGCAGGTATATTGCCATCTTGGGTAACGGCTCTTGTATATTGATTCTCAAGCCTTACTCCATTATTATTTAATTGTTGAACACAGGCATAAATTCCTTCTAATATATCTAATGGTTCAAACCCAGTTACCACGATGGGTAACTGGTAATTATGAACCAGGTGTTCGTATTCATGAAGTCCCATTACCGAACAAACGTGTCCTGGTCCAAGAAATGCCTGGACATTGCTTTCTTTGCTCTCCAACAAAGATGCGATTATTGGTGGCACTAATACTTCATGACAAAGCACAAAGAAGTTTTTTAAATTTAATTTTTTTGCTTGCAAGATAAGCATTGCATTAGCTGGAGCAGTTGTTTCAAAACCAATTGCAAAAAACACAATATTTTTGCAAGGATTAGCTAAAGCAACTTTTAATGCATCTAAGGGTGAATAAACAATTTTTAAATTAGCACCTAAAGCTTTGGCCTTAAATAAATCCATTGAACTACCAGGAACTCTTAACATATCACCATAAGTACAGAAAATAACATCTTTATTTAGGCTTATATTTATGGCCATGTCAATTGCTTCTAACGAAGTTACACAAACCGGACAACCTGGTCCATGTAAAAGTTTGATATTTTCAGGCAATAAATCCTCAATTCCATATTTTAAAATAGTATGGGTTTGACCACCACAGACTTCCATAATATTAACCGGTTTAGTCGTTAAAGCCTTAATATTATCAATTAATGACTTGGCTTTAATTTCATCACGAAATGGGCGCAAGACCTCCATTATTACTCCTTTATTTAGTTTAATTCACTATCTACATTTATTAATTTATTAGCATTAATAAAATCAATATGGGATAATTTCTTAAGTGCAAATCCTACATGCACTAAAACATAGTCGCCGATATTTATATCAGTTAAATATGCCAAGCATACCGAACGTTTTATTCCTTGAAAATTTACTTTAGCCATAGTTATGTCATCTTGCATATATATTTCTTCAATAATTCCTGGAATAGCTAGACACATATTTTAACCCTGTAAAATTTACCTTACCTAAAAAACTAAACCTCTAAATCTGGCATAATCACTAAACAACTATTTCTAACTTAACCTATTATTACTCTTTATCTTGCTATCTATATTTACTTAATCTACATAATCACTAGACACAGTTTTCTAACCTTATCTTACTTAACTTGGCTAAGCTGTTTACGCAACAAATAACTAGCCATACCAGCCTGGCCTAAAGCAATTCCGGCATCATTCAAAGGTATTGAATTGGGATAATAAACCTTAAAACTAGCGTTTTCCAAGACCCGACAACAAAGATTCAATAAGACCTCATTCTGAAATACCCCGCCACCTAAACAAACTTTATTAATACTACTACGACTTGCAACTTCTTGAACAATACTTAAAACAATATTAGCTATAGTTAAATGAAATTTATAAGCTAGATAATCTACAGACATTCCTAAACTTATTTCATTGGCCATTGCTTGAATTATTGAACAAGGATTGATAACCAGTTCAGAATTACTAACTAAACTATCAGCAAAATAATTATAAAACTTAGGCTCAGTTGGCGAATTATTGTTTAGATAAATTTTAGCTCTTTGCATAAGCTCAATTGGGGCTTGACCCTCATAATGCTGTTGCTGACAAATGTTCAACAAAGCTGATACGGCATCAAACAATCTACCACAACTAGATGTATAAGGAGTATTAATTTTTTGCTTAATCTGTGTTTTAACAATATTAAGAGTTTTCTGGCCAAACTTACTAATTAAATTATTAATTACCAAATCTAATTTAGTTTCCAAATCATTAACTAAAATCAAACCATACAAAGTACGCCAATTCTGTTTGATACTTAAGGCACCTCCTGGCAAAGGAAATGGTTTAAAATAAGCTATTCTGGTGAAATTATGCAAATTGCCCACAAAAAATTCACCACCCCATAAAGTATGATCAATACCCCAACCCGATCCATCAAAGGCAACACCAATCACATCTTCCTTAAGTTGACGACTAACCATTGTGCTAGCAATATGAGCCATATGATGTTGAATTTTAATAAGCGGTATATTAAAAGTCTTACTTAACTTTAGTCCTAACTTACTGGATAAATAATTTTCATGTAAATCAATAGCAATAGCATGGGGCTTAAAATTAAATAATTTTAAATAAAATTCAATGGTTTTTGCTTCGCTCTTTTGAGCTTCAACATTTTCCAAATCACCAATATGTTGACTTAAAATTGCTTTATGACCAGTTAATAAACAAAACGTATTTTTCTGATTAGCCCCTAGAGCTAAAATATTATATTTATTTTCAATAGCAGTTGAAAGGAAATAAGGTGCTAAACCTCTACCCATTCTAATAACCTGAATTTGATCATTAACTGTATTTACGACCGAATCATCATAACGGTGCAAAATATCACGATTATGCATTAAAAAGACCTTGGTAATATTTTGTAACCGACTTTTAGCTTCTTCATTTTCAATAACAATAGGTTCATCACTTAAATTAGCGCTAGTGGCAATAATTGGCCTATTTAATTTAGCGATTAACATATGATGCAACGGTGTATAGGCCAGCATAACCCCAAGATTAACCAAATTAGGTGCAATCAGCTCCGGTAAATTATTATTTGCCTTTTTATCCAGTAATACAATAGGGGCATAGCAGGAAGTTAGAATTTTTTCTTGATACTTTGATAAATGACAATATTGTGATACCATATTTACATCCAACATCATTAAAGCCAATGGTTTAACTGGGCGCTGTTTAACTTTACGTAAATAATTAATTGCCTCAAGGTTTAAAGCATCACAGCTTAAATGAAATCCGCCTAACCCTTTCACGGCAATTAATTTGCCCTTATTTAAAGCCTGAATAGCCATATTAAAAGCTTCATCAGCAAAGCACAAATTGGTTTCATCTTGAAAAATCAATTGCGGCCCACAGTTTTTACAGGCAATTGGTTGAGCATGAAACCGCCGATTAAGTGGATCCTCATATTCAGCTAAGCAAACAGCACACAGTTTAAAATCAACCATTGAAGTATTTTGGCGATCATAAGGTAAACCCTTAATTATTGAGATTCTTGGGCCACAATTGGTACAATTGATAAACGGATAATTAAAGCGAAAATTTTTTGGATCAATTAATTCGGCTAAACAGTCCTTACAGATTTTTAGATCGGCTGGCAGAACTGCGTTTTGTATACTGCCTGGATTTATAAAATTAGAGCTTGCAAGAATTTTAAATTCAGTAAAATTATTATTATCAATTACTTCAATGTTCAAATTACTAATTTGGGCAATAGGTGGTAAATTATTAATTAATTCAGACTTAAACTGTTCAATAACGTTATTATCACCAGAAACCACAATTTCAACTTTATCTAGACAATTTTGCACAGAGCCATTAAGTTTAAGTTTTTTTGCCAAAGTATAAACATAAGGGCGAAAGCCAACACCTTGAACTATGCCATAGACTGATAATTTCAAAGTAATTTTCTTCATATTGTAATACTTATATTATATAAATTATTTTTGGCAAATTACCCGGTTTACCATAAAAGACCCATTGTTTACTTGAGTATTTTTGACGATTATCACAAACTATAATTTTAAAGCAATATAAAAATTACTGCCTTCATGTTCGATACTGTCACACCAAATACGGCCTTCATGTTCTTCAATAATCTGACGACATAAGTACAAACCCAACCCGGCTCCAGAATAATTTCGATGTTTAGCAGTGGCTTTCCAAAATCGATCAAATAATTTGGGTATCAATTCTTGATCAATACCACACCCTGTATCATTTACTCTAAGGATGATCTCACTACCTTGTTGAAACAACTCTAGACTGATTTTACCGCCTTTAGAAGTAAATTTTATGGCATTGTCAAGTAAATTCTGTAAAACTCGTTTAATTGCATTTTGATCTAAATTTAAATCAATAGTATTATCCATTAAGTTTAAGTTCAACTGTATTTGTTTAGCTTCAATTAACGGATTAATTTCATTAACAACTTGATTAATAATTTTATTTAAATTCACCTTAGTTAAGTTAAGCCGATTAAGTTTAGATTCATAACGATAAATATCTAACAGGTTTAATACCAGTTTATATAAACTCATATTACTTTCCAGTAACTTACGTAAAACATCAGTTTGATCAATAGTCAAGTCACCAAAATCGCCTTCGATTAACAAGTCTAAAATACGGTTAGCAGCTAAAATTGGTGTTTTTAAATCATGGGTTAAAGTAGCTACAAAATCTTCGCGCTGTTGTTGTAAATTTATCGAATCAGTAATATCTACTAACATTACAATCAGGTAATGATTAGCTTCATCAATACTATGAATTGGCCAGATTAACACATTAAAGTATTTTAACTGTCCACTGTCTTTTAATTTTACTGGCAAAGCTTCTTTCGATACTGGTTTAAAATTAATAAAATTTTCAACCACCAAATTAAGCTCAGGCAATAATGTAAATATATTTTCACCAATTATTGATTTGTTATTAGTAATATTTAAAATTTGGGCAAATTTATCATTATATTCTAAACAATTTAAATTCTTATCCAAACTTACAATCGAAACTGGAGCTGACTCAAGCAAATTTTTTAAGGCGTTTTGTTCAGTTTGTAATTGATTAATAATAATTTGATTATCCTGAATAAATTTTTCTTTAGCCAAAATATAGTTTTCCATGACAATACTAATATCAAAGAAGATTATTTTAATTAAAGCCTGAATACTTTCCACCTTATGCTCTGAATTATCAACTAAAGAGGTTAACAAATCTGGCATCAGATCGCTTAAAATTTTTCCATAAGCACCGATATACCATTTAGGCTCTAAATTAATTTTTTGATGCGTTTGCCCTAATTTTAACAATTCATTTACTGTATCAGGAGTTATCGGTCGGCTGACTAGGTTTAAAAAATAATGTTTTTGCGCGTGCTTAGCTCTTTGCAAGATATTATTATCAGGAAAGAAATTCTTGGTTTCAGGGAAAGTAATAAAATGTTCATAAAGTTTATCCATATGTTTGTCAACTACACTGACTAATATAGGATAAATATTTGCGCGTAAAAGACTAATATCCTCATTAGACATTTCTAACCATAACTGTCGATTTTCAATTTCAATTATGTGCATTTATTTATCTCAAATATTATAGGTTGCTTAAGAAAATATTAATTACTTCATTATTAATTTTATAATAAACAAACCTAAAACCCTAGATATTATATTAATTTTTAATTATGGACGATTTAATAACTATTTTAATTGTTGAAGACCACGAATTAACTAGATTAGCCTTAAAAAAACTTTTATCCAAGTTTAAAAACCTTAAAATCATTGGCGAGGCCGAAAACGGGTTAGAAGCTCTTGAATTTTGCCAAAAGCAAATACCCCAGGTTATTTTAATGGATGTAAGTATGCCAAAAATGGATGGTATCCAGGCTACCAAGGCAATAGCTAAATTAGATAAACAAAGTAAAATTATTATGTTAACCCAATATGATAGTGACAGGGATATTATGGCTTCTTTAGCAGCTGGAGCTAGTGGATACTGCCTTAAAGATATTAATGGCGACCGGCTTTTAACGGCTATAATTAGTGTCTATAATGGTGATATCTGGTTTGACGCCCGTATCGCCGAAAAGATTCTTAATCATTATGTAAATAATACCAGTAAATTTTTAGGTTATAATCATGACTTAAATATCCTTACTAACACACCAACCTTTATTATCGAACCATTATCGCTTCGCGAAAAAGAAGTTTTAACCCTGATTGTGGATGGATTGTCTAATCAAGAAATAGCCCACAAATTATTTATATCTTTATCTACAGTTAAATCGCATGTAAGAAATATTTTAAACAAATTAAGCTGTGACGATCGAACTCAAGCAGCTGTTCATGCTATGCGTAGTGGCTTATTATAAAAATTGTTAAATCAAAAAGCCGATTCTGAACAACAAAAAACGAAACAAGACCCAGTTTGTTTAATGAATGTGGATATTAATCAATGTAAATTTATCCACTAATTTCACGATACAATTTATTATTTTTGCTGTGAATCCTGTGTTAAAAAGTTTACCCAGGATCCCCTTAAATATCTAAATAAAAATCTGGAAATAACGCCATTAGCCCTGGTTGATTTTGCTAATCCGGATTCGTCTAAACAATCTCCCTATCCGACTCACAATAACACCTATACCTGTCCTATGCATCCAACGATAAGTAGTAGTCATCCGGCCAATTGCCCCAGTTGTGGAATGGCTCTTGAATCAAACAATTTAAATACTGATTTTGAAACCAATTTAAATTTAAAGTATTTTATCGGTAGTTTAATAGCCACCATCCCTCTAGTAATATTGGATTTAATTTGCAAAATATACCCAGGTTTAATTTACCAACCTTTACATAATTCAACGGACATCGTTGAATTAATTTTCACTTCACTGATTATATTTTTTGCGGCCAAACCCCTATTGAAATTAGGACTAGATTCAATAAACAATAAATGTTTAAATATGTTTACCCTACTTTCACTAGGAATAATTATTCCCTATCTTGTTGGATTTGGTATCACAATTACCAAATTACTAAACATACAAACTAACCAAATGCCAGCCATGTATTTTTTGACCAGTATCACTATTACGGCCATCACCTGGTTAGGGCAATATCTAGAAGCCAAGGCGCGATCATTTAGCAGCAATATTTTAATAAATATCCAAGACCTCTTGCCAAACAGTGTAACCATTATAAATGCCAATGGCCAGGATGAAAAAGTTAGTCTTGACCAAATTCAACCCGGGGACAAATTAAGAATTAAGCCAGGTGAAAAATTGCCCTGCGATGGCATTGTGCTATCCGGTGAAACGACTATTGATGAAAGTTTAGTTACCGGAGAAGCACTGCCATCCAATAAAACCATTGACAGCCAAGTCTATAGCGGCAGTGTTAATGGTTATGGCAGTATCATTATTAAGGCTAGTAAAGTTGGTGATAACACTTTATTAGCTCAAATTTTTGCCATGGTGAGTTATGCCAAACAAAGTCAAATCCCGATTCAGTCACAGGTAGATAAAATTGCCGCAGTTTTCACCCCTTTAGTTATTATAATTGCCATTATTACATTTTTGGTAAATGCTAGTACCAACCCCATACAAGCCTTGTTAAAAGCTATAAGTGTATTGGTTATTGCCTGTCCTTGTGCGCTTGGACTAGCCACACCAATATCCATCATGATTGCCAGTGGCCTAGCAGCCAAATCAGGGATACTTTTTAACAATGTAAAAAGTCTACAAACACTAGCCAAAGTTAACACCATTATCTTTGACAAAACTGGCACGCTTACTCAAGGGAAACCTAAGCTAACCAATATCGAATTATTCGATGATTTAACTGCTGATGATGTGTTAGCTTTAATTTATAGCGTAGAATTACAAAGTGAACACCCTTTAGCTAATGCTATAATTACTGAAAGTCAAAAACGTAATTTAAACAAATTTAATTGCCATCAGTTTAAAGCCTGTCCAGGTGCTGGTATTGAAGGGATCGTTAATAATAAACACATCATTATTGGCAGTTATGTATATTTACAAACCCACGAAGTGACTAATTTACCTAATGAATTGGTGTATTCCAGCCAAATTACCACTTCCAGTGTATTGGTCAGCATAAATAAAAGTCTGGTTGCCAGACTGGATTTTAATGACGAAGTTCGCAATAGTGCTGAGCAGGCCATTAAAGGTTTAAAACAACTTGGTCTTAACCTGATTTTAGCTAGTGGCGACAATGCAGAATCCGTTAATTCTTTAAGCTTGCGGATTGGTATCCCTAAGACCTATGCTAATTTAATGCCGCAAGCAAAATATGACCTGGTCGAAAGACTTAAAAATGAAGGTAAAACTGTGGCTATGGTTGGCGATGGAATTAATGATGCTCCAGCTCTTGCCTTAGCCAATGTCAGTATTGCCCTATCTACTGGCAGTAATCTAGCTATTAATACGGCTGATCTAATCCTTATCAACGGAAATCTAACAGGTATTACCAAAACCATTAAATTAAGTAAGGCTCTACTAATAAATATTGGTGAAAATTTATTTTTAGCCTTTGCCTATAATATAATTGCCATTGCAATTGCTAGTGGCCTATTTTCAAACTATTTGGTAGTAACATTAAATCCGATGATAGCCTGTCTTACTATGTCACTTAGTTCAATTTTAGTTATTGCCAATGCCAACACCTTAAAACTTATTTATCCAAAATTATAAAAACTACCAAAATCAGGCTTTGGCAATAATTAGTTATACCTACAATATTAGCCACCGAAAGCAACAGTCAGCTGGCAGTACCAAAAAAATCCTAGCATTTACAATATCAAGCAAAAATATTACCACTTGCTAGTAATAGCTTTCATTAACACCAATTAATTCCTTGACAAGCAAGATTAATTTAACTTATTTATAATAAAAGAAAATCGCTGAAAGTTGTAAAATTTAATAAGCACTGAAATTTCAAGGATAATACATTATGACTTCAACTTCTTCAACGCTTTCGTTAAATCCAACTTTAACTAATTGCCCCATTGACTTTAGTTTAGATGATTTTAATCTTGAAAGTATTTTTAAGGCTAATCTTGAAAAACTTTTAATCAGAGTTAAACTAATTACTATTGAAGATCTTGATCTAGCTAAACAAATTAGTTACTCAACAAGACAAGATGTTTTTACGATTTTAAACAATTTATTAATCATAAACTCAAGAATTATCGAAATTGGCAAGAAAGTAATTAAATTTATGTTTTTTAATAATATATCTTACGAAATCACCATAGCTATTTTCCAATATTGTTATTTTGGCAGGCAAGATGTAAATATTGTTATCCAAAACTATGCCAAAATTCATCAAGTATCTAGTTATTTAACTAATGCCGAATAAAACTTTAGCCACTAATACTCAACAAATATTGGCTAAATACGCTGATGCCCAAATTAACTTTAAGCGCAATTGTCTTATTGATACTAAGGATTTAAGCCAAGCTCAAGTTAACTGTTTGTTTGATTTAGCTAAATTCTATCAAAATAATATTCACGAATCACAAAACTTATATCCAGCAAACCAGCTTGAATACAGTGCAACTTTATTTTACGAAGCCTCAACCAGAACCAAAACCAGTTTTAATATTGCCCTAACAAATTTAGGACTTAAACCAATTAATGTTGACATATCTACCTCGTCGCATACTAAAGGTGAAAGTTTATATGATACCTTGCTGACGTTAAAAGCTATGAATGTTAACCTGGCCATTATTAGGCATTCATCATCCGGAGTTTTAAATTTTATTTTAGAAAATTATCCAGATCTGAACATGAAACTAATTAACGCTGGTGATGGTAGCCACGCTCATCCTACGCAAGCCTTACTGGATGCCTTTACCCTGCTTGAACTAGAAAACAGTCTTAAAAATAAAAAAA
This sequence comes from bacterium, assembly GCA_021815785.1. GTDB lineage: Bacteria > Cyanobacteriota > Vampirovibrionia > Obscuribacterales > JAKAZS01 > JAKAZS01. The sequence continues at coordinate 1,055 of JAKAZS010000011.1, read as the reverse complement.
TTGTCATTGTTGGTGATATTTTACATTCTCGTGTAGCACGCTCAAATATTCATTTATTAAATTTACTTGGTGCAGATATTCATTTAGCTGGCCCGGAAACTTTGGTACCCCTAAACTCCAGTGAAATAAAAGCCACCATTCATCATGATTTAAATACAGCCTTAACTGATGCTGATTTTGTCATGGCACTAAGAATTCAATTCGAAAGACAAAACCAAGGTTTTATAACCAGTGTTGATGACTATGTCTTAAAATACCAGATCAATAAAAACAATCTTAAATTAGCCAAAGCCAAGGTAAAAGTTCTTCATCCTGGTCCAGTCAACCGCAATATTGAACTAGCTGATGATATTATTAATGATCAAAATATTTCACTGATTCAAAAACAGGTTAGCAATGGAATACCAGTTAGAATGGCCTGTATAGCTATGTTATTAAAACAAAACAATTAAACAGTTGTTTTTTTTGCTATGTTTAAAGCACATAATATGCTCTGGAATGTTTACAATTCCTAGATTTGCCGACTAAAATCAAGGTATTAATTAGCCTTGTACAGATTCTCAATAAAATTATATAAAACTTTATTAATCGATTGCCAATCTAAAGCCTTTAAATTTAATATTAAATTTTTCAAAACTGGCTTAAATTATATAATAGGTTAAAGGCCTGATTGTTTTTGCCAAAAACACAATTTTAATTTTTTATATATACGATGGGCTGCATTAGACACAGTTAATCAGGAAAGTCTTACGTCGGCTTTATTATAACGTTAATACTTCGTAACAATTTGTTGTACTTTCGCATATAGTATCGATATAATTTCGACTTAATGTTTTTTTTCGGAAGGTTCACCCTGACCTTCTGCCAAAACCACCACCAAAGTCTCAATCGGTATCCCAGTACAGTCATTCGGCGTGGTCAAGATCGTTATTCATGAGTAAATAAAGTGCTATCCATTTACAATTCAAAAAAAATACCTGGCCGGTTATTTTTTAATGTTTTGGCAAGCCATACTTGTTTAGCTCGTTTAATTTGTTCGGTTTGTTTAATTTTAT
>JAKAZS010000089.1 GCA_021815785.1 bacterium | reverse complement strand
TAAGCAAAATCGAAGTTAACATTAACTTTTGTACCAGTAACTAAATTATCAGCAAAAAATTGACTAATTGAAGGACTTAAATTTGACAACTTTTGCAAATTAGGTGTTTGCGGTGAATAAAGCGAAGTTAATTTAAGTTCTCCAGCCCATTTACCACTAAAAAAAGCTGGATATGAATTAAGCCTTTGTCTTAACCAGATATTTTTATCAGCACGCGGCTCCAAACTGTAAAGATTGAGATTATGACTACTTTGCAGGATCTGTTCAATACGACCAATTATGGGTTGAATTTTTATAGAATTATTAGTATTTAGCCCAGAATCTAAGACAGGTTCTTGCTTGATCAAATTTTGGCTAGATACATAATTATTAGTTAAATTTAAAATATTAATTAAAATAAAACAATACCAATATTTCATATAAGGAAGTCCACTGATTAGTCTACGTTATTTCTAGAATTGCACTGATAGGGTTTAACGTTTAAAATTTATTACCGGATTTATCTCATATATAAAGTAATTAGGTATTGGTTTTACCATCGATAACACTGATTAATAAATCAAAAAATTTAGCCACATCCATATTGCCTAAATTACCATCTTTTCGATGACGCACTGAAACCTGATTATTTTCTACTTCCTTATCTCCGATAATAAGCATATAAGGGATTTTTTCTAATTGTGCCTGACGGATTTTATAATTTAGGGTTTCAGAACCAGTGTCAATTTTAACTCTAGCTTTCAATTCGGTTTTTAATTTAGTATAAATATTATTTGCAAATTCTAAATGCTTATCACTGATTGGAATTACCATAACTTGCACTGGGGCTAGCCACGTAGGAAAGGCTCCTGCATAATGTTCAATTAAAATACCGATAAATCGTTCTAAAGACCCAAGTACAGCTCTATGCACCATAATAACTTTATGTTTATTACCATCTTCGCCAATATAATTAACGTCAAAACGATTGGGTAAATTTAAGTCCACCTGAATTGTTGGGCCTTGCCATTCCCGACCAATAGCATCATAAAGTTTAACATCAATTTTTGGCGCATAAAAAACACCACCACCAGGATCAATTTCATAGGCAATTTCACGAAGATTTAAAGCATTAGTCAAAGCACTAGTAGCTAATTCCCATTCTTCATCAGTACCCAAATATTTTTCCGGCCGCGTCGATAAATAAACTTTATAATTAAAACCAAAAGTTTTAGCCATAGATTGAATCAGGTCTAAAATGCCGTTAATTTCACTGGTTAAAGTTTCCGGCGTACAAAATATATGCGAATCGTCTTGGGTAAAACCTCGAACTCTCATCATTCCATGTAAAACACCCGATCGCTCATAACGATAGACAGTACCTAATTCAAAAAACCTTAGTGGTAAATCACGATATGAGCGCAATTTTGATTTATAGATCATGATATGACCAGGACAATTCATTGGCTTCACCCGATAGGGTTTATCATCAATGTCCATTGACGAATACATATTTTCACCATAACTTACTAAATGACCACTAATGGCAAATAAATCTTCACTAGCAATATGCGGAGTATAAACGAATTCATAATCACGAGCTCGATGTTCCGCTCGCCAGTAGTCTTCAATGGTCGTACGTATTGAACCTAAATTGGGGTGCCAAAAAATAAGACCAGGGCCAACTTCATCATGAATCGAAAACAAATCAAGCTGTTTGGTTAAATTACGATGATCACGAGCTTTAGCTTCTTCAATCCGTTTAAGATAGGCATCCAAATCATTTTTAGTCCAAAAAGCTGTAGCATAAACCCTTTGCAAATGTTCATTATGTTCGTTTGCGCGCCAGTAACTTCCCGATACCTTTAACAATTTAAAATTCTTGATAAATTTAGTATTGGGTAAATGCGGTCCACGGCACAAATCGTTCCAGATAATTTTATTATCCTTATCCGTCATCAAATATAATGTTGGACATTCATTTTTATGTTCATCAAGTAATTCAGCTTTAAATTTCTCACCTTGAGCCATAAAATCATTAATTTGCTTATTTACATCAGGAATATTAAAACGGACAAGATTTTGTTCTTCTTTACAAATTTTCAACATTTCTTGCTCAATTTTTGTTAAATCATCTTCATTTAAACTGTGATTGTTTATTTCAAAATCATAATAAAAGCCATCTTCAATAGTTGGACCGATGGCAATTTTGGCCTGAGGGAACAATCTTTGCACCGCCTGCGCCATAACATGAGCACAAGAATGCCGTAAAAGCTCTAATGAGCCTTCATCATTTTCCTTTAAAATTTTAACATCATCGCCATCGGCTAAAATCGTCGATAAATCTTTTAATTCATCATTAACCATAGCTCCAATAGCTACTTTAGCTAACTTAGGGCTAATTGATGCCGCCAAATCATTCACGGTTGAATCGTTAGCCAATTCTTTAACATTGCCATCGGGTAATTTAACTTTAATTAGATTAAGCGTATTAGTCATGTAAAAACAAGAAAAAGGATTGTAAAGTGGTCTAGTGAAAATTATATTTTTGTCTAAAACAACATTTTTTTACCTAGTAAAGAAAATTGTTTAAGCGTATCTATAAATATTGAATAATTATACTTAAAATGAAGGTTGTTTAAAACAAATTTTAAATAATCTTATAATTGATTAAAAAGTAAAACAATTCCTTAACTGGTTTTAATTTTCAGTATAATTACTATATTCAAAGAAGATATATCCTAAATTTAACACCAACTAAATTATATTTAATATTTACACAGTTTATTAATTTAAACTTCTTAACAACCGATAAACGTTTAACGTTATCTGTAAAGCTTTACCTAGGTTTTACTTTAAATAGATTAACACCAAAGGAGGTAAAGTATATTTGTCAAGTTAAACCTTTTATAAGAAGTTTTTTATTGACATTATCTTTAAAGTTTGGATAATATGCTTGAGAAGGTTTAAATTGTTAATCTTTGCAATTATAAATTTAAGGAATCAATGATGAGTACAACAATTTCTAAGTTAAATTTTGATGTTAACGTTAATGAGTCACTACCAGAATACATTCGTGAAGACATTGAACTAAATAACCATAATGCTTTTAAAATATTAAGTGATACAGTTAAACTTGAATCGGTTAATACAATAGATTCAAATACAAATTTAGCTAATGATGATTCAACTGAAGTGCCAGAATTTTTACAAAGTGACAAGTTAAAAGAACTTTCTGACCTTTGGCCAGGCGTTCACCAAGATATTCAACAATTCAACAAAAATACCCCGAGCTTTTATTTAACCATTGGCTTTATGGCTGGTGCGTTTATGTCAATTATTGCCGTATGGATTTATTCAATGGTAAATCCGATGACGAAAGCAAATAGTATTAATAAAGTAGTACTAAGTTCACCTTTAGTGGGCAATACAACTACATCGCTTAATAACAGTGATGTCATCAGTCCGATTACCCCAATTTATGAAGTTCAATCTGGCGATACCTTAGCTAGCATTGCCTTAAAAAATTACAAACGCATTAGTCCAAGGCTTTTGGATGAAATATGCAAGAAAAATAATTTAAGCAATGCCAATAAATTATCCCTTGGTCAAAAGTTAAGCTTGCCAAAATATAATATGCAATCGGGCAAAGTCGTTAATTAATATTAACGTTATAAATAATATATATATAACAGCTATTAACTAATTGCATAACTTAATCCTAACTTATTTAAATTACAATTTTTGCTTCAATTAAATAATTTTCCTCGCTATTATGAAACGCTGGCTGCTAGTCACGATAGCTTTGAATTAAGACCAACGCAAGTTGAAATATCAGCACTTATCGAACGCGCTTTTGCCAATAATTCTACCGCCATTATCGAAGCTGGAACCGGGAGCGGTAAAAGCATAGCGGCACTGTTACCTAGTATCAATCAAAAAGATAAAAAAACCGTAATTTCAACTTATACGATAAACCTTCAAGAACAATACATAAACAAGGATTTGCCTTTATTAAGTAAATTCTTCCCCAATCAATTTACTTACAGTGTGCTGAAAGGTCGCAATAATTATTTAGGCTTGAGACGTTATCTTGATTTCATCAATGAAAACAGCTTAGATTTGCGAATTACTGATTGGGTCAATGAAACACAAATTGGCGATAAATCGGAATTATACTTTACGCCTGATTATAATCTCTGGTCGCAAATCAATTCGGATAGTAATGACTGCCTTGGATCGCTGTGTAATAAATTCAAAGACTGTTTTTATTTTAACGCCAAACAACTAGCGCAAAACAGTGATATTATTGTCGTAAATCATACTTTACTTCTGCTTGATGCCTTTGCCAATGGGAGTATTTTACCTAAATATGACTATTTAATTGTGGATGAAGCCCATCAGTTTAGCCAAGCAGCCTATGATGTATTTAGTCTAAATTTAAGTTTTTTAGGCTTAAAACAGTTAATTGCCAAAACCAACAAACATCTCAACCTTAATAACTTAGTACTAACTAAAATTGAAAATTTAGCCAATGAATTTTTTCTAAGATTGCAGGATTTAATCAGTCAAAACAAATTACGCTTAAAACAGACACCAGAACATACTAAAAATCTTGAAGAAAGCTTAAACAAATTAAAAGCCCAAATAATGATGGCCGATTTAGAATGTCTTGCCGTTGATGAGTTAATGCTCGATAAATTAAAGTTGAAGTGTAAAGCCTTAATGGCTCAAATCGATAGTTATACCGAAATCCTTCAGCTTTTATTGACTATGCCTAAAGACTATGTACTATTTACACAATTACCCCAAACTAATTCCTACAATCCCAAACTTAGTGCAATTCCTCTAGATGTTAGTAATTTTATCCATGAAAAATTAATTTTAAAACCCGAATTAAAATCAAGTGTTTGGATGTCAGCGACCTTAAATACCGGTGAAGAGAAACCCTTTAATTATTTTTGCCAAAATACCGGTTTAAATCGCACTAACTATCATACCTTAGTTGCCGAATCAGATTTTAACTATAATGAACAGGCCATACTTTATCTGCCACCAAATTTACCCCAAGTAAATATGGATAAATTTATCAATGAAGCGAGCCATGAAATAATTCGCCTGTTAAATCTATCTAAAGGTAAAGCTTTTGTCTTATTTACTAGCTATAACAATATGAATAAAGCCTATGAATTAATTAATGCTCAAATTACTTATCCATGCCAAAAACAAAATGATATGCCGGCTAATAAATTAATTGAATGGTTTACCAATACGCCAAATTCAGTATTATTTGCGACATCAAGCTTTTGGGAAGGTGTCTCGGTAGATGGTGATTCATTAAGTTTAGTCATTATTGATCGCATTCCTTTTAAAACCCCTGGAGATCCACATTATGAAGCTAAATGTGATGCCTTAAAACAAGGTAATGAAGGTAACTGGTTTAATGATTTAGCCTTACCGCACGCTATTATCAAACTAAAACAAGGAGTGGGCAGATTAATTCGCACCAAACAAGATCTTGGTATCGTTGCCATACTGGATAATCGACTTACCCAAAAAAGTTATGGGAAACGAATTATAAAATGTTTACCTAATATGCAAATTATTAAAGATTTTAACCAATTAGAAGACTCCCTAAACAAATTGTCCATAAAATCATCATAAAGGTCTTAGCGTAAATCTCACATTGACACGATCTAAATACCTAAAATATTATTAATGTAACTGTCTACTTAGATTAATTCCGAAAAAATACCTAGACTCATTTTCAGCAATTTTCGTGATTTAAATTTTTCAAAGTCAATCTATAACAATAGGTATTTAAATGCCTGAAATTGAAATTCTGAAACACCAACCTAAAACCAATAAAAGTGTTGACCTAATAAAATTATTCGGCCAATCTCTATTATATTCTAGCATTCAAGAACCAGTATCAGGCGTATCACAACTAGTCGACAAACTGACCGATAGTAAAATTTTAGCCAATGTTAAAATTGTAAGCCAGCCAACACCCACGAAATTTGGCAGTTCTTCCTGGCTTGCTCAAACTATTGGTTCAGGCTTAGGCATGATTGCACCTTTTGTGCTGCTACAGGGTACCACTTCTAGACTATTAGCTAAATCGTCAACTGTTACCGATTTATTAGGTAGTAATCTTACAAACAGTGTAGCAATAGGGGCAACCGCTAAAATGACCTTAGATGGCGCTGCCTATGGTTTTTTATTTAATCCGGCTAACCAAAACCAACAAGATTTTTGGCACCAACGTTTAAATTCTACATTAAGCACAGCGGTAACTTTTGGAGCTATGGGCTGTGTCAGCGAAGGGATTAATGCTCTAACTAAAATTAGCGATACTAGTGTACCTAATGCCTTTAATAATTCTGGTTTTAAAATTGCCTCTAATGCTGCTGGCGGATCAGTTGGTGGTTTCTTTAATGCCGAAAGTAATTCATTATTAAATGATAATCAATTTGCCTCAATTAAGCAAATTGGTCAATCCATGGCTTCTTTTTTAGTTACTGGAACAGCTTTAGAAAGTGTTCATTTAGCTATCGATCATAGTAAATCATTAAAAGATACGATAATGAACCATTTTAAAGGAGTCAAAGATAACAACGAATCAGTAAAATTACCTAATTTAACAGATTCGCAACAGGCTCTGTTAGACAAAGTCCAAAAAGATCACTTTCAGTATTTTGTCCAAGAAAGTGATCCAGTAACGGGTTTGACTAAAGACCGATCAACAGCTGACTCGTTGGCTAGCATTGCCGCTACCGGATTTAGTCTTACAGCTTATCCCGTAGCTACCGAACATGGCTGGATATCACGCAATGAAGCAGCCAACTATACCTTAAAAGTATTACATACTTTAACTAATACCCCTCAAGGTGATGAGGCACGTGGAGATAGCGGTAATCATGGTTTCTTCTATCATTTTCTTGATCCTAAAACCGGTTTAAGAGTCAATAATAATGAAGTTTCAACAATAGATACAGCCTTATTAATGTCCGGTGTATTATTTGCTAAAGATTATTTTAATCAAAATAACCCAGCTGAAAATGAAATACGTAATTTAGCCGATAACCTTTACAAACGGGTTGACTGGAATTGGGCAATGGATTCTGACGGCAGATTAAGTATGGGCTGGACGCCTGAGCATGGCTTTATTAAAGCTGACTGGCAAGGTTATAATGAAGGTGGTTTAGCTTTGCTTTTGGGTTTAGGTTCGCCAACACATGAGTTACCAGCTAAAGCCTGGGATAAATATACTTCAACGGATAAAATTGCTAATTTATATGGGCAAAAATTTATTGAATTTGGTCCGCTATTTGGTCACCAATATCCACAAATTTGGTTTGATTTTAAAGGTATTAAAGATTCGCTTAACCAAAAACTCGGTTTTGACTATTTTGAAAATTCAAGACGAGCAGCCTTAGTCCAACATACCTATGCCGAACAAAATCCGCAAAATTGGCGAGGGTTAAATTCTTTAGATTGGGGACTAACGGCTAGTGATGGTCCAGGGGATTTAACTAAAATAATTAATGGTAAAACCATTGAATTTCGAGGCTATAACGCGCGGGGATTTCCGGATGAGTTTAATGATGGTACCATTGCTCCCACAGCAGCGCTTGGCTCCTTACCTTTTGCCCCCGAAATAGTTATGCCAACTTTAGAATACTGGATGAAGACACGACCGGAAATATATGGAAATACCGGTTTTAAAGATGCTTTTAATCCGACTTTTGATTCAACCAAGCCCTCAGGTTGGGTCGATCCAGATACTATCGGCATTGATCAAGGCCCAATTTTATTAATGCTCGAAAACTATCGTAGTGGTTTTATTTGGGATATTATGAAAAAGGATCCTTATTTTAAGACGGCCTTAAAAAAAGCTGGTTTTAAACCAGCTAAATAAAATGTAATTTTTATTTTAAGGCAGTAAGGTTAGATTTAAGTATTTGCGAATAAGCTCCACGCATAGTTTGACTAGCGTTAACGACACTAGCCGTTTTAAGTATTTGATTAGCATAATGTTTATAAGCTTTATTAGAGCTCATAAACAAAGTCTTAACTGGTTTAATGGCATTGACTAAACTTAAAATAGAATAGTCTGATTGATAAATCGTAATACCATTAATAATATTTGATTGTAAACCTCGATAGCCAAGCACTGGTATCGGATTTATACTTTCAAAACTATTAAAATGTTTACTTATGCTAATATGGCAGGCAGGATTAAGAGCTATAGCTTTATTGCCGATATTAATCAATACTGAATTCTTATGGTTATCGTGTAAATTGTAGAGGCTTAAAACATTACCATTGTTAACTGCTAGAACTATTGAACCTTGTTTAAGCGTTATTGTAGCGTTATTACTGGTTAAAGTTAAATCATGGCAAGCCGCAATCAGCGAACTACCAATAGCTAAGGACTTAGCCGTTGGGGTATTATTAAGTGCTTGTTCGTTAAGTAAAACACTGGTTGTATAAACAATGGGTTCAAATATTTGGGTATTTTCAACATTAACTAAGTTAGCATCATTAGTGACATTATCCGGATTGCTTAAAACTGTTGAAGTATACATTCCTGATTGCCTAATATCTAAAGTATTGCCTGCAAGTGGATTCAACCCAGATTGAATTATATTTAACGTACTAGCGGTCGCAATATTGTTATTAAATAGAATAGAAGACATAGCACCAAAATTAGTATTTACATTAATTAAATTATTATTACTAGAATTTAAGGTATTATTAAAACTGTTATTTAATAATATTTGACTATTAATGGCTGTAACTGGAGGATCGGCCGTAATACTTACATTTCCACCTAATGTTATAGCGTTTGCGCTTAAACTTCCAGTATTAAAGATAATCGAGCGACCATTAGCATATAGTATATTGCCACCAGACATTGATGTAATCCCATTATTTCCAAAATATACATTTGCACCACCACTCATTTTAACGGCCATATTGGCCATATTTGGATTAATAGTATTAGCCTGACTTAATGAACCAATATTTAAGGTTACAAAGCCATAGTTAGCATTAGTTGAACTGCCTAAAATAAAGTCACCTTTGGCTACATTAATGCTCCCAGACGTGGTATCGTTGTTTTGAACCGTAACGGAGCCATTATTAGTAGTTAAGTTAATTGGGCTAGTTGTTCCTAAATTAACAACGCCATTGGCATTTAAGGTTATACTGCCACCAGTTGCTCCACTCCCAGCACCGGTACCAATACTGCCAAAGACATTTAAATTGCCATTGGAATTAAAGGTAAAGTTAGAGCCTGATTGTCCACCGAAGATTCCCGAATTGGCCGACGCATCATTAATATTAACAAATCCATTAATACCTTGGGTAGAAGCTGCCACTAATCCACTATTTAACAACAACTGGCTGCCTGCTCCAATAGCACCGCCACCTGTAACCAGAGCTATATTAGGAGCAGTCATTAAGGCAGTGGTAGGTGATTGTGCTATATAACCAACTTGAGACGCTGTTAAAAAGATAAAATCATTAGAGGTAATATTAGCATCATTATAAATGCCATAACCATTATTAGCATCAAAGGCTTGAATAGCAATGATTTGCGCACTTACATTACCTGGTGTGACTACCCCATTATGATCAATTTGAGCATAAATACTTAATGGACCAGCTGTATTAAGCTTAAACACACCACCAGTTCCACTATTACCAGCTTGAAGGCTAGCTTGACTGGCTTGTAAATATGTATTACCGGTATTAAGATCATTTACATAAACACTAGAACCAGTTGCATAACTTTGCAAACCAATATCCGCCGAATTTACCTGAATTAAACTGGTTGAGCTACCAATACCGCTACTTCCAGAAAATGAATAAAGCCCAAGTACCGGAGCCGTTATTGTACCCGAGGCCATTACATTGCCTGATTGATAAATATAAAAATTACCATTGGTAGAACTGGTTCCAAAATTTAAATTAGCGCTGGTATTACTTATGCCAACTGAATAAGGAGCATTAAAGGTTATGTTACTAGCCTGTGTATTTAAAGGACTAAGACCACCCACGCCAAAACCAATTTCACCAGTAACGCTAACTAAAGATAGGCTATTACCAATAATTACGCCACCAGTTCCGGTTGTTAAATAACCACCAGCATTAATTACATCGTTAGAGCTATTACTGATAGAGCCAACCTGAGAATTAATTGTGATACCGGCATTGCCACTGGTTGTAAAATCAAGGGTTGGTGCTGTAACATTTGCATTAGTAATAATTACAGCTCCACTAGTGGTAATGCTTATGCTTGAAGCTGTTAAAGCTCCAGTTACAGTCAGATTACCACTACCGGCCAAGCTAAGTAAATTAAAAACATTACCCGTCGAAGCGGCCAAATTAATCACACTACTACTGTCATTAAGATAGACATTACCAGTTGTATTAACAGCTAAAGCTGAAGTATCAGTAATTATGGGACTCACCCCAGAATTGCCAATATTACCAGTCCCAGCAGTAAGGTATACCGATCCTGCTGTTAATATACTGCTACTTGTATATGTTATAGTTCCCGAACCGCTAGCGTTTAAAATTATAACACCACTACCATTATCAGCGCCAGCTGTTAATGTTCCATTAACGACTATACTTCCAGAAGTCACATTAGTCATAATTAACTCAAATGTGCCAGCATTTCCTACACTGCTGTTGTATAAGTGTATACTTGTGGCGCTATCGCGAACATAAGCACTGCCAGTTGTGGCTCCGCCGTTAGTAGTACTTATAAGTGAAACATAAGTATCTACTAAAATAGACTGGCTACCAGATCCTGTTGTTCCAATATTACCCCCACTGGTATTTAATGCTACAGATCCAGCGGTTAATACATCGCTACTTGCATTGGTGGTTATGGTTCCTGTTCCGCTAGCGCTTAAGCTTATTTCTCCGATACCATTATCAGCTCCAGCTGATACGATACCATTTACCACTATGCTTCCAGAAGTCGCATTAGACATACTTAACTCAATAAAGTTAAAATTAGTCACACTGCTGTTGTTTAAGTTTACACTTGTAGCACTATCGTTAACAAAGGCACTGCCAGTTGTGCCTCCGCCATTAGTAATATTTATACTTAAAGCACTAGTATCAACATAAACAGAATAGAAACTATTTACCCCTATATTACCACTAAAAGTAGCTAAATTTATCGTTCCAGCGGTTAATACATCAGT
>JAKAZS010000088.1 GCA_021815785.1 bacterium | reverse complement strand
ATCTAATTAATGTTAACATTACTTTGCTGTTTAGCATTAATACCTATGAAGAAGTCGCTCATACCTATATAAACGGTTTAGAAAAATTCAAAGCTAAGGGTGGCGATATTAGTAAGGTTGGTAGTGTAGCTAGTTTTTTCATTAGTCGAATTGATAGTTTGATTGACAATAAACTGAAAAAAATAATTGAAAATGATTCACAGTCTGCTAATGCTCAGGTTGCTCGCTCGCTTTTAGGTAAAATTGCTATAGCCAATGCTAAAAAAGCTTATCAGTTGTATAAAAATATATTTGGATCGTCGCAGTTTTTGGAATTGGCTAAACGTGGTGCTAAACCGCAACGATTATTGTGGGCAAGTACAAGTACTAAAGATCCCCAATATAAAGACGTTATTTATGTTGAAGAATTAATTGGGCCAGAAACGGTTAATACGATTCCACCAGCTACTTATGCTGCATTCAAGGATCATGGTGAACCACGATTTTCACTTGAAAGTAATTTAAATGATGCTAACCTAGTATTAGAAAAATTGGCCACGGTTGGAATAAATTTAAATGAAATTACCCTTGAACTCTTGGTTCAAGGCGTTGATTTATTTAGCGATGCTTTTGATAAATTGCTTGAGGCTGTAGCCCAAAAAAGAAGTTCGGTTTTATCCAGCAAGTTAAATCAAATGGAATTTAAAATGGATGCCAGCCTTAGCTCTGCTCATAATAGCACTCAAGAGGAATGGCGTACTAAAGGTTTAATCCGTCGTTTATGGCGTCATGATGCTTCGGTGTGGACCGGTGATGGTGAAGGCGCTTGGTTAGGATGGCTAAGAGTTGTTGATGATGAATTTTTCAATATTGACGAATATGAGACTTTGCAGAAAGAAGTTCAAGGAAAATCATTTAAGCATGCCTTATTATTAGGTATGGGCGGATCGAGTTTGGGTCCAGAAGTATTAGCTCAAACTTTTGGCAGTGCTCAAGGGTTCCCGGAATTATTGGTGTTGGATTCAACTGATCCTGTTCAAGTTAAACATTTTCATGACAAAATTGATGTTAAGAATACTTTGTTTATTGTTTCGAGTAAATCTGGTGGTACACTCGAGCCTAATGTGTTGTTGGATTATTTTTATGACAAAGTTAAACAAATTACGCCCAATCCTGGAAGTCAGTTTATTGCGATAACTGATCCTGATTCAGCTATGGAAAAAATCGCTAAAGATTTAAAATTTTGGAAAATTTATTTTGGCTATCCTTCTATTGGTGGAAGATATTCGGTCTTGTCTAACTTTGGTATTATACCTTTAGCTGTTATTGGCAATGATGTTAAGCATTTTCTGAATGAAGCTAAACATATGATTTATTCATGCACTTCAAGTAATTCTCCTAGTCTAAACCCAGGCTGTAAGCTTGGTTTGGCATTAGGGTTGGCGCAGAAAATCGGTAAGGATAAAATTACCATAATTACATCTAAATCAATTAATGATTTTGGTGCCTGGTTAGAACAATTAATTGCTGAATCTACAGGAAAATTACAAACCGGTTTAATTCCTGTTGATCTGGAGCGTCTAACTAAACCAGAATTATATGGTAGCGATAGAGTTTTTGTTTATATTCAAAATCTTGCTGATGATGATGGTGAAAATAAACAGTTTATTGATCAGCTTGAAGAAAACAATCAAGTTGTGATACGAATTCACTTACTGGAAAAGGCTAAATTGGCTCAGGAATTTTTCCGCTGGGAATTAGCAATTGCGATTGCAGGAGCAGTTTTAAAGATTAATCCTTTTGATCAGCCTGATGTTGAAGCTAGTAAAGTCGTAACTAAACAGTTAACCAATGAATATGAAAAGACGCTTAAATATCCTAAATATGAGCCAATGTTTGTAGAAGGTATGTTTGAGCTTTATACGGATAATAGCAACCGAGCATTTTTTACGCAAAATATAGCTGTTAATCCAACGCTTAAAGACTATTTGAAATTGCACTTTAATCGATTAGCAAAGAATGATTATTTTTCTGTTTTAGCTTTTATGGAAAGAAATTTGATAAATCAGGATAAATTGCAAGAAATTCGTCATTTGATTCGTGATAACCATAAGGTGGCAACTACTTTAGGCTTTGGCCCAAGGTTTTTACATTCAACCGGACAACTTTACAAAGGTGGACCAAATAGTATTGTAGTCCTTCAGTTAACGGTTCAAAATACCCAAGATTTGTCAATTCCCAATCGCAAGGCTACTTTTGGTATTATAAAAAATGCTCAGGCTCGTGGTGATTTTGAAGTGTTAAGTGAACGCGGCCGACGTTTATTAAATCTGCATATTAACGGGGACCTTGAAACGGGCTTAACTGAATTGGTTAAAATAATGAAGGAAATATACAGTTAAATTTATCTTTGGTAATTATCTGGCTTAATTTTAGATACAGTAATTTGGCGTAGCCTATTAAATTAATGGGTTTTGAAATTGTTTGAGAACTTTTTGAGCCGTTGCTAGTGAGCAAAGCGCTATTTAATGATCCGTTTCCTAAATAATCATGGGGCTAAGTATGTTTTTTTATAGCTTAAACCATTAAGATCTAGTTTAGATCTTAATGGTTTAGTTTTGATTTATGCAAATAATTACTTCTTAGTGGCTGTAATTATTGTTTCTGAAATATTAGCGGGAACTTCTTCATAATGAGCAAATTCCATGGTAAAAGTCCCAAGACCTTTAGTTTTATTTCTGATGTCAGTTGCATAACCAAACATTTCCGATAGCGGAACGGTAGATTTTACAAATGATTTTTTGTTATTGGTTTCCATTCCTTCGATTTTACCGCGACGGCTGGAAATATCGCCAATCACTTCACCCATGTATTCTTCAGGGACTTCGACGTCAACTTTCATTATTGGTTCTAATAAGATTGGTGATGCTTTCATAAAACCTTCTTTGAAGGCTATTGAGCCAGCAGTTTTGAAGGCCATTTCCGATGAGTCAACATCGTGATAAGATCCAAATACTAAAGTTGTTTTTACATCAATAATTGGATATCCAGCTAAGACACCACCTTGGAGGGCTTCTTTGATACCATTTTCGACTGGCGCAATATATTCACGGGGAATTACACCGCCAACAATTTTGTTGACGAATTGAAAACCGCCACCTGGTGGTAATGGCTCAATTTCAATTACTGCATGTCCGTATTGACCACGTCCGCCCGATTGGCGAATGAATTTACCTTCAGATTTGACCATTTTCTTGATTGTTTCTCGGTAAGCTACTTGCGGTTTGCCTACATTGGCTTCGAGTTTAAATTCACGTAATAGTCTATCCACGAGAATTTCTAAATGCAATTCACCCATACCGGCAATAATTGTCTGACCAGTTTCTTGATCGACTTTAACCTTAAAGGTCGGATCTTCTTCGGCTAGTTTAGCTAAAGACATACCTAGTTTGTCTGAATCACCTTTGGTTTTGGGTTCAATTGCAACGGAAATAACTGGATCAGGGAAATTCATCGATTCAAGAATAATCGGAGAATTTTCCGCACATAGAGTGTCGCCAGTAGTTGTGTCTTTTAAGCCTACGGCTGCTACAATATCACCACTATAGGCTTCTTGGACGTCAGTTCGCGAATCGGCTTGAAGCTGAATTAAGCGACTAATGCGTTCCTTATTACCTTTTGTACTGTTTAAGACATATGAGCCTGATTTTATTACTCCTGAATAAACTCTTAAAAATGTGAGACGACCAAATTGGTCATTCATTACTTTAAAGGCTAGAGCCGCAAATGGCTGATTATCATCGCAAGCGCGCACCGCTACTTCGCCGTTTGGTAAAGTGCCTTTAATCGAAGCTACATCAACTGGTGATGGTAAATAATCGACAACTGCATCTAATAAGGCCTGAACACCTTTGTTTTTAAAAGCCGATCCACATAATACTGGAATGATTTGATTGTTGCAAACGGCTTTACGTAAAGCATCTTTTAATTCTTCTTTAGAAATACTTTCACCATTTAAATACTTGTCCATTAAGGCATCACTAGTTTCAACAATGGCTTCTTCTAATGCATGGCGATGTTTCTTGGCTAATTCTTTAAGATCATCAGGAATTGGAACTTGTTTAATCGACTTGCCCAGCGGATCGTCGTCTTCATACATAAAGGCAACGTCTTCAATTAAATCCACAATCCCAATAAAACCACTTTCGGCACCAATTGGCAGTTGAATTGCATGAGCATTAGCTTTAGGTGTGGTTATTCCGGGTAAATTTTCTTTGAGCTGATTTAATACTTTAAAAAAGTCAGCTCCTGATCGATCCATTTTATTGACAAAAACCATTCGCGGTACTTCATAACGGTTAGCTTGTTTCCAGACGGTTAAGGTTTGGGGTTGAACGCCACCAACAGCGCATAGAACAATGATTACGCCATCCAAGACGCGCATGGATCGTTCTACTTCGACCGTAAAATCAACGTGCCCAGGGGTATCGATTAAATTGATATGGCGACCTTTCCATTTGCTGGTAATGGCCGCAGCCGTTATAGTGATACCACGTTCTTTTTCTTGTTCCATCCAATCGGTTACGGTTGTGCCATCATGAACTTCACCAATGCGGTGAATAAGTCCGGAGTAGAATAAAATTCTTTCGGTGGTGGTAGTTTTGCCTGCATCAATGTGCGCTGCAATACCCATATTTCGGGTATTAATCAGTGCTTGCATTCTTGCATCATCAAGATTTGGTTTTTTGTCAGATGGTTGAATTGTTGTTTCCATAGCTTAAATCTCTCTTTAAAATAAAATATTGGTATTCTTTTTTAGGTTTAATAACGATAGTGGGCAAAGGCTTTGTTAGCTTCAGCCATTTTATGGGTTTCATCACGTTTTTTTACCGATGCACCCATATTATTTGAAGCATCAATTAGCTCTTGGCTTAGACGTTCGGGGAAGGATCGACCTGAGCGCTTCCGTGAATTAATTATTAGCCATTGAGTAGCTAAGGCCAAGCCTCTTATTTGTTTGACTTCGATTGGCACTTGATAAGTCGAGCCGCCAACGCGTCTGGCTTTGACTTCAACCAGCGGCGAAACATTTTTTATGGCTTTATTAAATACGTCAAGTGGTTCTTGATTGGTTTTTTGTTTAATTAGTTCAAAGGCATCATAAAATAATCTTTGCGCTGTACTTCTTTTTCCGCGTTGGAGCATTTTATTAATAAATCTAGTTACCAGTTGACTATTGTATATAGCGTCAGGTACTGGCATTCTTCTTGAAACAACATTTCTACGGGGCATTTTTTCTTCCTTTTATTAATGATTGAATAACTTGTTTGACGATTATTTTTTCTTGGCGGCAGTGGCTGGAGCGCCAGCTTTAGGACGTTTTTGACCATATTTTGAACGACCTTGCATCCGGTCTTTAACTCCAGCTGTATCGAGAGCGCCCCGAACTATATGGTATCTTACCCCTGGAAGGTCTTTAACTCTTCCGCCTCTAACCAAAACTACCGAGTGCTCTTGTAGGTTGTGGCCAACTCCAGGAATGTATGCAGTAATTTCCATACCATTGGTTAATCTGACCCGGGCAATTTTTCTTAAAGCCGAATTAGGCTTTTTCGGAGTGGTTGTTTTGACCTGGGTACAAACCCCGCGACGTTGTGGGCAATTTTTTAAGGCTGGTGACTTGGTTTTATAAGTTACTTTTTGCCTTTCTTGTCTAATTAACTGATTAATGGTTGGCACTTAGAATCTCCTGAAAAAGTACATCTTGAAATCTTGCGATTTTAAATAACAAAATTGCAGTTAAACTTAAAACTGTTTTTAAATTATAATATTAATTTTACAGTATATACTTTAACGCTATATTTTATTTATAAATTGTAAATAGATGTTTTACGATCTTTTTAAGTTTAATAGTCAATAATTTACATAAAGAAAACCTGGAAAACTAAGATTATCTTGTGAACTTAAATGAAAAAGGTAAATTTAATCAAGGTTTTACTATGGTCAAGAGGATTTAGCGAGAATACTTACTATATAAATGAATGGCTAAATGTTAAAAATAAAGCTTTTGTTAAAATTTTAATTGTAGCCTTAAATTACTTTACATTATGCTGCGCATTAAACAAAAAAAATCCATTTTGATCAGTTTTATTGCTGGTTTTTAATTAAAATATTGGGGTTTGAGAAATTTATGCTTAGCAAAAGTCAGTTGGGTTTTTGGGCATAAAAACAGCTGGTTTAGTTATTGGCGAAAGATTTTGGGATAAAGGGTTGGTAAATTTGTGCTGGGCTTTACTTTTTGACCAATGTTCTTGAATTAGTAAAATATTGGTTTTTAGTAAGCTAAGCTGGTCAGATTTAACTAAATTTAATAAAGCTGGTTGATAATCATAGGTTTTGAAAATTAGTTTTAATTCCCCAGGACTTTTTGCTGCTTGACATTGATAATTGTTTAAAACAAGTTTAATGATTTTCTGATAAAAATAGTCAAAATTGTCAGCAAATCCAGGATGGATATTAAATTCTATCAGATAGGTATTTTGTTCAAACTGAAAAATTTGGGCGCAAAACTGGAGGATATTACGTTTAGAATCATTAAATATCCAAATTGAATTATTTAAATGATTAATGTTACTAAATAAGTATGCATAATTTAATTCAAAGATGGGGGTTTGATTTGTTGGTGTAGTTAAAAACCCATAGATTTCCCTCAGTCTATATGGCAATGACAACTGGTACAGTTCAAGAATTTTGCTTTTATCAGCAAGTTTAGCCAGATTTATATTTATAGAGTTTAAGTCGTTTTGACTAAAATTACTATCTTTTAAGTAATAAGCTATTTCAGCTTGTTTGCTAAATCCCTTATTGGCTAGAAGTCTTAGCCCTGTAGAGTTATTTAAATCGATTTCAAAATTAAAAGATCTTACACCTTGACTGCCGTAAATGGCTGATATAAAATTGATTAATTCATTTGCAATGCCACGATGACGATGATCGGGGTGAATTATTAATTGTTCGATTCGCCACGAATTAGGTACTTTATCTAAACGGCCTAAGGCGAGAAAGCCTAGTACTTGAGTATCTTCTTTAGCAACGTAAACTAATGAGTCGATATGTAAATTGCAAGGTAACCAATGTTGCCAAAATGACAATCCACGATAATGTGCTTTGGCTTTTATGGTACTTATTTCAAAAGACAGATAATCACCATGTTCTTCTAACAGGGAAATTACTGACTGTTTGTCAAAAGTATATAGAGGCCCAATTTGTATCATGATTTTTTTGCAAGATAAGTGTTTGTATTAAATATACCCAAAAAATTAAACATTAAGCTTAAGGACTTTTTAATAGTTTAATAACCTCTGGGAAACTACTAGTAAGCTCAAATAGGACTGAGTATAATAATGTGAATAAAAGAAGTTTATTTATTTGTAGTTTAGGTTTGATTAAAATTTCAGATTTGTTTTAAGGAGAAAAATTAAATGAAACGATTGGCCTGTTTAGCTTTTACGGCATTATTCCTGTCTGGTTCAGCCTGGGCGAATGAAAATAAATGGAATATTGATCCGATTCATTCAAGTTTAGATTTTACCATCGATCATATGATGATATCTAAGGTTCATGGTAGTTTTAAGAAAGTAGTTGGAAGTGTTGATTATGATGGCAAAGATTTAAAAAATGCTTCTTTGGCAAGTTCAATTGACATAAGTTCTGTTGATACGCATGATAATGACCGTGATAAACACTTGTTAAGCCCTGAATTCTTTGATGTACAAAAGTATCCAGAAATGACTTTTGTTTCCAAAAAAATAAAATCAGATAGTAATAAACATTTTGAAATAATTGGCGATCTTACTATGCACGGAGTAACTAAAGAAGTACATTTGACTTGTGATGGACCTAGTAAAATCATTAATGATCCATGGGGTAATAAGCGGTTTGGGGTTCAAGCTACTGGTAAAGTTAATCGAAAGGACTTTGGCATGACTTTTAATAAGGCTTTGGATCAAGGTCAAGTAATGGTTGGCGATGAAGTTGATATTTCGATTAATGCTGAAATGGTTCAAAAAAAATCAGCTAGCTAAGCCGTAAAAATAACCTCAATATAATTAGAGGTAGGGAAGCAATACTTTTTACTTCGTGATTTTATAGAGTCAAGAACAAAGTGTTTTTGACTACGATTATCTTTATCCTTCAGTGGTATAATTTTGGATAATTGGTTTTCGTTATTTTTATATTAAGATGTCTAAATCTAGTCGCTTTCATTCACGAAAAGGTTCAAGCAAGCCTGGTTTAACTCAAGGGTTGCTTGATAAATCCGTAGTTCCAGAATTGGCTAAAGCAATAAAACTTATTGCTTATAAACAAAATAAACATGTAGAGTTAGAACTAAGTAATTTACAATCAATAGATTTTTATTTAGCCGAATATGATGTTATCTGGTTAGATATTAATTTTCCGATTACCAAAGAAATTGCTGAAGAATTACATTTAAAATTAAAAATTCATAATCTTATTCTTGAAGATATTGTAAATGAACAAAGAAGACCAAAATTAGAAAAATATGAAAATCAGAAATTTTTGGTTGTCGAGTCTTTGGATTTTGATGAATATATAATAGCTAGGCCAATTTGGTTAATTGTTAATGACAAATTTGTGATTACTTTTAAGCATAATACCAATAGACAGCTTGAATCAGTGTTAACCAGAATCAAAACGAATCAAGGTGTAATCTGCCTGCAAGGGTCTAATTATTTGGCTTATGCAATTATTGATACTGTTATTGATCACTATTTTCCGGTTATTGATAGTTTATCTAATAATTTTGAAATTATTGAAGATAAAATTATCAAATCTCCTAATGATGAAGTTTTAAGCCTAGTGCATAATTTAAAACAAGACTTATTGTTATTACGTAGAACAATTTGGCCAATGCGTGAGGTCTTATCACAATTACAACATTATAGTGAGATCTTTCAGGACACTGAACTTTCATTGTATATGCGTGATTGTTATGATCATATCTTAAATTTAATGGATATTACGGAAACTTATCGTGAGCTTGTAAGTGACCTTACTAATATGTATTTATCCAGCGTCAGTAATCGAATGAATGAAATAATGAAGGTGTTGACAATAGTTTCAACCATTTTCATCCCACCAAGTTTTATTGCAGCAGTTTATGGGATGAATTTTAATGCGCAAAAATCACCGTTTAATATGCCGGAAACAAACTGGTATTATGGCTATCCATTGTGTTTATTCCTAATGATTGTAATGGTTTTATCAATATATTATTATATTAAAAAAAATGGATGGCTAAGATAATTGACAATTTTTTCGATAAACTTTGGTGAATTTGCTTGGCGTGATTTATGCTTATGCCTGATTATTGGCTTTAACATTCAAGCTTTTGCATTTAATCTTGACGAGGATTTAAGTAAAGCTAATAATGGCGACAAAATTGCTCAGGAAAAAATAGGTATATGTTATTTACTTGGAACCGCTACTGATCATGATTATGCTAAAGCCTTAAAATATTTAACCTTGGCTAATAAAAATGGTTCGAATATTGCTCCTTTTCTTATTGGTATTATTTATCAAAATGGTCTTAATGTTCTATAACGGTTTTTATGTTAGCAAAGATTTGTTTAAAGCTTTTAAATTATTTAAAAGTGCTGCAACTCAAAATGTACCAGATGCTCAGTATTATATAGGTTTATGCTATGACAATGGCTATGGCATTGCGAAAAATGTTAATTATGCAAACTACTGGCTTACACTTGCTGCTAATAATGGATCTATGCTTGCACGAAATTATTTACAAAATAAAATAGTAAAATAGACTTGTTAATAATTTTTTAGTATGTTAAACGTCTGTATTAAGCAATAGTTATTTTTTAATTTATTGTTTCTAGATATTAGGTTAGTATTGAAATTATTTGGTGCATAATATCAATTTAATTATTGCTACTATAACAGTTAGTAAAAGTTAGCAAAAAGAAAAGAACCAAGGATATAATTTATACCCTTGGTTCTGTAGATTTAGCAATGTGTTTAGCTGTTTTGAAACAATTCTGTTGTTGTTTATTCAGCTAAACATTAACTTATGGCTAAGATTAACCACCAACTCCATGAGTCGGAGCAACCGGAGCCGGAGCAGGAGCGCCAGACTTGGTCGGAGCCGTCGGAGCAACCGGAGCCGGAGCAGGAGCGCCAGACTTGGTCGGAGCCGTCGGAGCAACCGGAGCCGGAGCAGGCGGAATTGCCTTGTAGTTAGCCAGCCAGTTGGCCAGGTTCGCCATATCCGGAGTGCCCCAACCAGTCGGGTGATCGTACCCAGTACCAGCGTTAAAGCCAGGGCCAACGCCGTTATCGCCGTTGTTGCCGTACGTCACATCATAGAAAATGCTCGAATAGTCTTTCGAGTTGGCAATCTTGTAGATGTACATATCCGGCATGGCAATGCGGTGACCAGCCTCTTCAATAGCAAGACCCCAGCCAGCTGCCCAATTGGGAGCGGCAAAACTGGTGCCACCAGCTTCCATCCACTGGTTCTGATAGAGAACAGGCATCCCTGTCGCCGGATCGGCATCCATCGAAACGTCAGCTGAATCGCGGTGATGATTAGTCGGAACCCCAGGGCCCACCTGCCAGACTGGCTTGCCAAAGATCGATGATACGCCACCACCAGCACCATACCAAGCAACTTCGATGTCACGCGAATTGTCGCCATTGAGTACCAGAGTGGTACCGCCAACAGCCGTCACAAATGGATCGCTGGACGGATAGTCAACCGAAGGCACATTGGACTGGAAAAAGCCGTTGCCAGAGTCATAGGCACCACTGTCGCCACTAGCTGCAAATACCGCCATGCCCTGAGCGTTCATTTCCATGAAAATTTCGTGCTCAGTGGCAATGTCAGCCGGACTCCAGCCGGTTTCAGACGCGCCCCAACTGTGGGAAACAACGTCAGCCTTGTTGTCGGTGGCAATGCGGTTAAACATCATGGCAAAGTCCAGGCCAGAAGGAACCTTAGACTCGTACATGAGAATATTGGCGCCAGGAGCATCGGAGCCAATCTGTTCAAGATCAAGCGTCGTTTCCGGATTGAGCGATTTGCTAACACCACCAATCGCAATATTGGTAACAGTACCAGTACGCGTAATGCCAAACTGATTCCAGAAGCCGTTCACGTCGCTCGCGCTATAAGTCTGTGCTGTTGCAATGGCGATGGTCACACCGCGACCCGAGAATGTCTTAGCTGGAGCGTTCGAGTTGTTGGCATTGGGGTAGTCATAAACCGTGTCAATCTGCTGCGGGCCATAGCCGGTAGGTGCGCCCGAAGGAGCAACATGCTTATTGATGATCAGATTGTTGTGGAAGAAGTTGGCACTGTCTTCAATAATGATATTCTTGACAAAGCCCTTGAGCTGGCTGGGAATCTTTACCTGGTTAATAGGTTTAAAGAACTTTTCGCC
>JAKAZS010000087.1 GCA_021815785.1 bacterium | reverse complement strand
AATATACGCTTTTATTGACTTGTTGCGAAAAGACAGCTGCCTCATCGTATGCAGCTGATTATTTTTAATTGTCAGGCGTTGTCAATATCAGAAGCAATGATTATTGTTATGCCTCATCGTATGCGGCTGATTGTTTTTAATTGTCATGTGCTAAAATATTAGTTATAACCCTTAAAGTTGTCAGCTGATTTTTGGTTAACGAGATTTTGTCAAAAATTATCTTAGTATTAAAGTTTTCCAAAAAAAATTACGAAAACCAAATTTTTAAGGTAAAGTAATCAGAATATGTGCTAATAATGATTTAATTATTAAAATGTTTATTTAAAAAAAACTCCATTGAAGTAGTTAAATAATTAATATAAACAAGTAAAGTTTAGCAAGAGATTATGAATTTTAATATAAATCATCTAGTAGCCTTATTAACTGTAATGTTATCCGCTGGTATATACAATGTTTTAGTTAAAACGGGAACCTCTTGGAAAATTGCCTTAGGCGTTGCAGTTTTAGCTATAATATTAGCTGGAGTATTTTGGACAGGAGTATATTTAGGAGCTCATGATGATGAAGATGATTAAACATAAAATTTTATTAACTGCCTTAATAAGTGTATTTAGCTTGAATATGAATGTAATTGCCGCTCAGTGGAAAAGTCCACTATTGCCAATCACGGACCAGTTCACTTTAAGCAATGGCTTAAGAGTGTTAGTTGAAGAAGATCATAGTGCTCCAGTAGCTAGTTTGGTAATTATATATGACGTTGGTGCTCGTAATGAAGTTAAGGGACGATCCGGTTTTGCCCATTTATTTGAACATATGATGTTTGAAGGCTCACAAAATATAGGTAAAACTGAGCATTTTAAGTATATTGAAAGTGTTGGTGGTATTTTAAATGCTTCTACGCATTCAGATTTTACTAATTATTATGAAATGATGCCCAGTAACCAAATTGAATTAGCTCTTTGGTTAGAGTCTGATCGGATGAAATCATTAAAGGTTACTGATGAAAATTTTCATAATCAGTTAGAAACCGTAAAAGAAGAAAAACGTATGCGCATTGATAACCAGGCTTATATTCCTTCAGCAATTAAGCTTGAAGAAATGATGTTTGACAATTGGTCAAATTCACATGCCGTAATTGGTTCTTTTGAAGATTTGGAGGCTTCATCAACTAAAGATGTCAAAGACTTTTTTAATATGTACTATGCTCCCAATAATGCAGTAATGGCGATTGTTGGTGATGTCGATGCTAAAAAATTAAAACCGATTATTGAAAAATATTTTGCTACCATACCCAGTGGTCCTAAGCCACCACAACCCAATGTAGTTGAACCAGTGCAAAATAAGCCTAAAGTTGCTACCCTTGATGACAGTCATGCTAAATCCAAAGCTGTTTGGCTGGCTTGGAAAGCACCTGCTCGCCGTGAACAGGATTATTACGCATTAGGTCTTATTGAAAAAATCCTTTCTGGTGGCGATTCATCCAGATTATATCAAAGAATGGTTAAAGGCGATAAAATTGCTTTAAATGTTACGGCTGAATATGATGAAAGACGTGGACCAGCCGCATTTGAAACTTTTACCATTTTAAAGCCTGGGGTTAGTTTTGCTCAGGCTAAAGATGTTTTAATGGATGAAATCAAGAAATTGAGTCTTGGTCCGGTATCCCAAAAAGAGTTGGATACAGCTAAAAATCAAATCTTAAAATCAATGTTTGATTCTGCTGGACATTTTACATTGCAAAGATCATTAGGGCGCGCCGAAAACATTTGTGAGTATGAAAGCTTTTATGATAACCCGGCATTATTTGAAGAAGATTTAAATAATTATATGAAAGTAACCGCTAGCGATATTCAAAAAGCCGTAAAAAATATCTTAACTAACACTGGTACCACAACCGTAAATGTGAATCCGGTGGAAGCAAAAAGTATCAAAGATGATGTAAAAGACAAGAAGTCATCTTGACCTGAATTATAGTGGGTTGCTTATAGTAAGGCTTATCTTGAGCTTTCTTAAGAACGAAGAAGGAACGATTATTTAAATGAATATAAATTAATTTTAAAAAACAGTTCTCAATGATCTTAATTGCAATTTAATAGGAGTAATAAAAAATGCAAATTTTAAATAATGAAAATAAACTTGGGCAATGTCGCAAATTATTGATTTTATTTTCTTTAATGTTAAGCATAAATAGTTTAAATTCAGTGTTGGCTTCGGTTAGTACAGCTAATGAACCAGTTAGCAGTGAAAAAAGTGAAAGCTTCCGAAAAAATCCACCCAATTTGCCACCACCAAGACCATTGCAATTGCCTAAGGTAATTAATTTTAAACTTAGTAATGGGCTTGATGTATATATGGTTGAAAATAATAAAGTCCCTTTTATTACAGCTTTATTAGGATTTAAAACTGGTAGTGTCAGCGATCCCGTTGAAAAATTAGGCCTGGCCGATTTGACATCACAAATGATTACTGAAGGAGCCGGAAAATTAAATTCCAAAGAATTAGCCGGTGAAATTGATTTTATTGGTGGCAGTATAACGAGCGGAGCTAATTCTGATTTTACCTTAGTTAAGGCGCAAGGGCTGTCTAAGTATACTAATAAGTTGTTTTCGCTTATGGCTAGTGTCGTTATTGATCCAACCTTCCCGGAGGATGAATTAACTTTAAAAAAAACTAATTTAATTCAAGAGCTTGAATTAAAGCGTTCTGAGCCGGATTTTTTAGCTAACGAGAGATTTAATAAAGTTATCTATAATAATCATCCATATGCAGTTGTTTCTCCTAAACCAGACACTATTAAAAAAATTACGAAATTAGATTTGGAAAATTTTCATAAGAAAAATTATTTACCCAATAATGCTATGTTAGTAGTTGTCGGTGATTTTAATAGCGATAAGCTTAAAGAAATTATTAAAGATGACTTTGAGAAAAGCTGGGCTAAATTACCCCATATTGCTAAGCATGATTTAGCTGTCAACGCTAAACATCCTAAACAAATTTATTTAGTAGATCGACCCGGATCGGTTCAGTCCAATATTTGGCTTGGTAATATTGGCATTAAACGTAGTGATAAAGACTATTTCCCCTTTTTGGTGGCCAACGAAATACTTGGCGGGTCATCACGATCTCGTTTGTTTTTAAATATTCGTGAACAAAAGGGTTATACTTACGGAGCTTATTCACATCTTAATGCCCATAAAATGGCTGGTGATTTTGTTTCCTATGCCGAAGTCCGCAACAATGTAACAGCGCCAACCCTGGAAGAATTTCTTTATGAATTAGATAAATTAAGAAACGTACAGGTAGCTGATAAAGAACTAAAAGATGCTAAAAATCATTTAGCGGGCAGTTTTCAGTTAGCGGTTGAAAGTCAAATGGGTTTGGCTGGTAAGTTAATTGATGCAAAATTAAATGACTTACCGGTTGAATATTTGACTAATTATGCAAATAATATTATGGCTGTTACACCTAGTCAGATTCAGGATGTAATTCGTAAATATGTTAATTTAAATGATTTAAGCATAATCGTTGTAGGTGATAAATCACAAATTTTAAATGAGTTAAAGCCCTTTGCCCCAGTGGTGGTTTATGATAGTAATGGCAATTTGGAAGCTAGTAAGCCAAGCGTTAATAAGAAGTAGTAGAAAAACCGTCTCTTGATAATTGGCAAAGCCTGAACCTTTTTATAATAAATAAAAGTTTCGGGCTTTTCTCGTATAGTGATTCCGTAAAAACGCATCGTATAAATTAAAATATTAATAGTTCCTGTATAGGATGATTTAAGGTAGTTGGTTATGCGTTGCGTTAAAATGCTTTGCGTTGAAAAGTTTCTGTAGAGGATAATTTAAGTTAGCCTTAAATTGGAAACGTAAAACTAGTTTGACTTTAGTTAAGAATAAATAAGTTAATTTTTAAATTCAGACCACAATGAATCTTCGTCATAAGAGTCATCCATGAGGACATCATTAAATACGGTATTTTCAATGACGTTGTTTTGAAGAGGTTGACCAATTTTTTTCATACCTGGATCTAAGTCATATAGCTTATATAAAGGGTCTAAAGACTTATTTATGCTAGTAAGTAAGGTTTGAACTTGGGTGGCAATAATGTTTAAGGCTGATTTAGCCTGGGGTGACACTGCATGAGCATCAATATCATCAGCTAATTTGGTTAATTTGTCTGTTTCGCGACTAAGTTTGACTAATAATTGAAAAACTAATATATCTTTGGTAATCTTTTGATTGTTAATTTGATTATTCACAAAAATTGACCTCAAGTACTTAGTAATATCATAATTCATTTTTAGCATTTAGGTAAGTTTTAATGTCTAATGAACTAGTTATCAATATAAAAAACTTAAATATTGAACTGGTACAGGATAAAAAAAAACTCATCGTTGATTTTAGTCTTCCGATTTATCAAGGTGAAATTTTAGGCATTGTTGGTGAATCTGGTTCAGGTAAAAGTTTAACCAGCCAGGCTTTGTTAGGATTATTAAATAAAGCTAATTTTAAACTTACTGGTGAAATAATTTTTAATAATGAGAATTTATTGGAATTTTCTAATGAACAATTTTGTCAAATCCGTGGTTCGCAAATTGCCTATATTCCTCAAGATCCAATGACAAGTCTAAACCCTTTATATACGATTGGATATCAGATGGTTGATGCTATTGTAAATCATCAAAAAATCAATTCGGGTAAGGCTAAAGAATTAGCTTTAAATGCATTAAGGCAAGTTCATTTAAATGATGTTGAAACAAAATTTAATAAATACCCCCATGAATTGTCAGGAGGTATGAAGCAAAGAATAATTATTGCTTTAGCTTTAAGTTTAAACCCCAAAGTTTTAATTGCCGATGAACCAACTACGGCTTTGGATGTAACAATTCAAGCCCAGATTTTACGACTACTTCAGGAAATTCAAACTAAAAAAAACTTGACGATAGTTTTAATTACTCATGATTTATCAGTTGTGGCTAGTTTGTGTCACAAAATTGCGGTAATGTATTCAGGTCAGATAATGGAATATGCCAAGAGTAATGAATTTTTTGCCAGACCCCAACATCCTTATTCAATTGGTCTAATTAATTCAATACCTAATTTTAATGTTAAAAAACTTATGCCTATAGCCGGTAAGCCTATTGAACTTAGTCAATTGATTACGGGCTGTAGATTTAATACTCGTTGCAATTTAGCCATAGCAAAATGTTTTAATTATGAGCCATCTCTGCGTAAACTTGACAATGATACTTTAGCAAGATGTTTTGTCCTTACTGATAGTCAAGGAAGTTAGTAAATGCGTAATAAAAATTTAGTTTTAACCAGTAATCAGCTTCGTCAATTAGAAAGTCAGTGGATTAATTCTGTGAATTCTAATTGGGGACAAGTGTTGATGGAATTAGCCGGATTTGGTGTTTATCAAAGTCTGGAAAAGTATAAACTCTTGCATTTAGGTAAAATTGCTATTATTTGCAGTAATGGTAATAATGGTGGTGATGGCTTAGTTATTGCTCGACATTTTATTCAAAATGGTTTTGATGTTGATCTTTATTTAATTAAACCAAAGAATGAATTTAGTTTTAATTCACCAGAGGCCTGTAACAATTTTACGATTTTAAAGCAGATTATTAATGAAAGCAGAATTCACTATATAACCGATGTTGATTCTTTAAATTTGTTTAATCATAAAGTCATTATTGATGCTATATTTGGTACCGGTTTAAATAAACCTATAAATGGACTATATGCTAAGGTAATTGAAAAAATTAATGCTAGTAATAAATTTATTATAGCTATTGATATACCTAGTGGTATTAATGCTGATAATGGTCAGATTATGGCTGTGGCTATAAAAGCTAAGTTGACTTATACATTTGGATATTATAAAGCCGGACTGTTTTGTCATCCAGGTTATGAGTATGCAGGAAAAATTATTTTAATTGATATTGGCTTGCCTAAACCGCAAAATTTGCATCCTAAAATTAAAATAACAAATCGGTCATTAATTAAGAAAATATTACCGCAACGTTATGAAAACAGTAACAAAGGCAGTTTTGGTTCGGTATTAACCATTGCTTGTAGCAACGGAATGCTTGGATCGGGGTATTTAAGTGCTATTAGTGCCCTTAGGACTGGCTGTGGTCTAAGTTATTTAGCCTGTCCAGCATCTTTAGTCAAGGCTTTACCGGTATGCGAATTAATTTACTATCCGTTAGCCGAAATTAATAAGCTTACGATAAGCAAAGACGCCGTAAGCACTATTGGTGATTTGATTGACACTAAAAATGCCTTGGTTATTGGACCAGGCTTGTCCCAAAATAGTGATACTAAGAATTTTATGATTGGCTTGTTGTCTTTAATTAAGCAAAAATTTGCGCATATTCCCCAGCTTTATGATGCGGATGCTTTGAATATTATTGCTGGTCTGGAAAATATTGATTTAGGCGGTAATGCTATTATTACCCCGCATCCTAAAGAAATGGCGCGTTTGTTAAAAACAACCGTAGCACAAATTCAATATAATCGTATTGACATGGCGTTATCAGCTAGTCGTAAGTTTAATTGTGTGGTGGTTTTAAAAGGCAGTCATACTATAATCTGTGATCAAAAGTCAACTGTATATATTAATCTCAAAGGTAATAGTGGCATGGCTAAAGCTGGTAGTGGCGATGTTTTATCCGGAATGATTGGCTCGTTATTAGCTCAAGGATTAAATTGTTTTAACGCAGCTATTCTTGGGGTTTATCTGCATAGTTTAGCTGGTGATATTGCTAGTTTTAAACTTGGCAAAAATTCCATGTTGCCAAGTGATATAATTAATAACCTTCCCTTAGCTTTTAAGAACCTGTCTTAAGCATCGGACTTAAGCAATGATTTATTTTTAAACAGTTTGCGGTATGCTTGATAAAGCGCTTTTAAAACTGACTTACCAGCGTAAATCAATTAGCCAATATTTATGTTAAATTGCTTAAAAATTCAGCTGAAATGATTATAATTATTAAGTTGTTTTGTGTTAAAATTTACCATTAGCTATTTAGTTAAGGTATTTAATTCCTTGGTTGGATAACTGATTATAGGATAAAAATACTTTATTCTTAATTTCTTTTAAATTATAAGTATTTATCTAATTTATTATATGGTTTAAAACTGATAATTCGTCATACGCTTGTTAAATATCAGAAATTTTAAGTTGCGTTTTATTGATTTTAATTATGAATCTCTCGAAAATTACATTTTTTTAACTAAGCAATCATGATAACTTCTGAATCTGAACAAATTAAAGAACTTGCTAATAAAATTCTCGCTCAGGCTAGTGATTTAAAAAAATTAAACGCTTTACTCAACACCGAAATTACGAAGAACTCGATATTAAGTTCTAAAATATTGCAAAGTGAAGAAATACTTAGACTTAAAGACAATAATATATATAACCTCCATCAAAAAATTGATGAGTTAAATGAAATAATTAATAAACTCCAAGCTTCAATTAGCTGGCGTTTAACTAAACCCTTACGTGAATCAAGATCGCAAGTAGCCAAAATTACCAATAGTAAGCTTGATGGTAAATTTTTACGCTTATTGTTATTGTTTTGGTGGACTTTGACGTTAAAGCTAGGGAAAAAGCTTCAACAGGAAAAAGTTTTAGCTACTTTAACTAAAGATTATATTGAATTGATTCGCAACAGTGAGTATTTTGATAAAGACTGGTATTTACAGCAAAATCCCGATTTGTTAAAGGTTAAAATTGATCCAGCGGAACATTATTTTTTATTTGGCTTTAAAGAAGGTCGGGATCCTGGACCATTATTTGATAATTATTGGTATTTAACCCAGAATCCAGATGTCGCTGACTCAGGGATAAATCCATTAATACATTTTATCCTTGAAGGTCAAAAAGAAGGACGAACGCCAAATTCAATCCAGGTAATGCAAGAATCAAATGACGAAACTGATACTACGCATGACTCACTAAAACTTAAAAATATTTTTAAGGTATTAAATCCAGATAAAGAAAATATTTTGGTTGTCAGTCATGATGCTACACGAAGTGGCGCGCCAGTGCTCACTTATAATGTGATTAAACAATTAAAGCAAAAGTATAATGTAATTGTTCTTTTGTTAGAGGCAGGAGATCTTACTGAGTTTTTTCGGGATGAAGCTGATTTGTTAATTGGACCTTATGATAAAACTATTCATGATAGTGTTCAACTTTACACGATTATAGATGCTTTAAATAAAACCTATAATATTGCCTATGCCATGGTTAATAGCATTGCTTCAAATTCGGTTTTAGATCCTTTATCACGCAATAACATCCCTACAGTTTCATTAATTCATGAATATGCTAGCTGTATTCATAAGCCTGAAGATGTATTTGGCCGAGTCCGTGATTTTAGTAATGAAATTATTTTTTCAACTACTGATACAATGAATACAGCCATTAAACACTGTTATGGATTAGAAAAGAAATCTTTAAATATTTTACCCCAGGGTTTATGTAATTTACCCGATGAAGAATTTGCTAAAAATGAATTAGAACGGCAACGAATTAAAAATGCCCTGCGGCCAATTGATGATGATACCATTTTAGTTGTTGGCTGTGGAACGGTTTATTTAAGGAAAGGAATTGATATTTTCATAAATACTGCAAGCCGCGTCGTTAAGAAAAATCCTGACTTACATATTAAGTTTATTTGGTTTGGTAATACCTATAATCCTGAAGAAGATATGGATTACTCAGCATTTTTGGCTAATCAGATTGAGCGATCAGACCTTACCGATAAAATGATTTTCTTTGGTGAAGTTACGTCAATGGATGCTGTCTTTGAATGTGCGGATATATTTTATTTAAGTTCAAGGCTGGATCCTCTTCCTAATGTAGCCATACAGGCTATGATGGCGGGCTTGCCTGTGGTCTGTTTTGATAAGGCTGGCGGTATTCCCGATTTGTTAAAATCCAATAAAATAACCCAAGACCTCGTACTTCCTCATTTGGATGATTATGCCGCCAGTGAAATTATTTTACAGTTAAGCGCAAATAGGAATTTACGACATAAATTTGGCCAGGAATTAGAAAATATGGCTAAGGCAACTTTTGATATTAAGCATTATGCTGAATCGATTGATAAACTAGGTATTAAAGCTAAACAGGCTATTGAACAGCGTAAAATAGATTTTGAAACTATCAAACAGGACAAGGATTTTAATCAACAGGTTTTTTTAGCACCATATGTTAAAAATGAAACGAAGGATCGTGATGTGGCTATCAGGCGATTTGTCTACCAGTGGGCAGTTAATTATCAGCATCGCCGAAAACCTTGTTCCGGATTCAACCCGCAGATTTATCAGTATCTTAATAATATCTATGATGAAAATCCTTTTGCTCATTATATTAGAGCTGGTAAACCAGATGGTGCCTGGAAACATGAAGTACTTAAATATGATGAAAGTGTTGATTTGACGTTAACAGCATCATTGACAGCAGCCTTACATGCTCATTTCTATTATGTTGACTTGATTGATGAGTTTATGCAGGCACTTAAGGTAAATAAATCTAAGTGTGATTTATTTATCAGTACCTGTAGTGATAGTAACAAGCAGTTTTTAGAAAATGCCACTAAAGGTTATGATGCCGGTAATGTCTATATAAAAGTAGTTGAAAATATTGGTCGTGATTTAAAGCCATTTTTAACTGATTTTAAAAATGACTTAATGAAATATGATATCATTGGCCATGTCCATGCTAAAAAAAGTGTCGATGCATCTCAAGGTTATTCTGAATTTGGGGTAATTTGGCAACAGTTTTTATGGCAGAATTTATTAGGTGATAAATATCCGATGATGGATCTTATTTTCTCTAGGCTTGCAACTAATGCTTCAACCGGTATGGTTTTTCCGGATGAT
Source organism: bacterium (assembly GCA_021815785.1). Taxonomy (GTDB): domain Bacteria; phylum Cyanobacteriota; class Vampirovibrionia; order Obscuribacterales; family JAKAZS01; genus JAKAZS01. The sequence continues at coordinate 1,682 of JAKAZS010000087.1, read as the reverse complement.
CCAAATTTGATTAATTGGACAAAGAATTTAGCTATGGCTAGTGAATTAGCGAATAAAATGCAATTAAAAATTGTGCTGCCGCGATATTTTAATTTCCCGGTTGGTTCAATGTTCTGGGCTCGAGCTGATGTCTTAAAGCCTATTTTTAATTTAAATTTAACGACCGATGATTATCCTATTGAGCCAGTCCCTTTGGATGCAACTATTTTACATTCCATTGAACGACTGTTCCCTTTAGTTAGCGAAGATTTAGGCTATCAAACTGTGTTAACTTACGTGCCAGGTTATATACGATAACTTGGAGTTAATCAGGCAATGGGATATTTATAGTAATTTTGATGAGTAATTAATTCAGTTATCGGGACGTTTATTATTTTTTGCTAAAGAGCTTATTCAAGACTATAAAACATTTAACGTAGTTGTTAAATAATTTTGCATCCATTCGGACGTATTGGCTAGTCCATCTATCCAGGTTACTTTAGGCTGCCAGTTGAGTTCAGCTTTAATTAAATTAATATTTAAATAATTTTCGGGAATATCAATTTTGCGACCAGCTTTATAAACTTTATTAATACTTCCCTTGTTTAAAGTGGTTTCAATATCACTAACCACGTTATTAATACTGCGACCAACACCTGAACCAACATTAAACAAATGTTGTTGTCCTTGATAGCTAGCTACACTTAAAAAAGCTTCAATGACGTCATCAATATGAATAAAATCACGCACAACATTACCATTGCCCCAAATTTCAATATCTTGACCTTTTAAGGCATTTTCCAGAATAGCTGCAATTATTCCCTGGTTTTTAAAATTTAACTGATATCTTCCATAAGGATTAGCAATGCGTAAAATAGTGTAATTTAAGCCATGTATGTGATTATACAAGGCTAAATATTTTTCAACCATGAGCATATTAATGCCATAAGAATTAATTGGCTCGCAATTCATGTTTTCTGGTATAGGCAAGATGCTAGGCTTACCATAGACAGCTCCACCTGATGAAGCAAAAATTATTTTTTGAACATTGTTAGCCTTACAAAGATCTAATAATTCTAGACTGGCTTTAACAGTATCAATAGCCAATTGAGGATTTAAGCTGGAATTACCTGGTGATGAATCACCTAGTAAATGAAAGACATAGTGCGTACCAGGAATAAGTTTTGCTAATTTGGCGGTTTCATTAAGATTTCCCCTCGTAAATTCAATGTCTTTTAAAACATTAGCAAATCTGGGATTTCGACCATAACCTATTACATTAGCGCCACCAGCTTTAAGAGCCAGGCATAAATTCGTGCCGATAAAACCTCCAGCACCAAGTACCAAGCATTTTTTATGATGTAATTTCGAGGAAATAGGCAATTTATATTCCTACCTAACATTGTGAAAAATATCTAATATTAATTGTAAGTAAAATATAGTATAGAATATTTTACTTATAATATAACAAACCTAAATCGATTTTTAACTCTTTAGCAATAATATTGAATGCTTTATTTTACTAAATAAGCAATCTAACGTTAAATAGTACTAAGCAATAGCCATTGCAACGATTTTAGCAAGTTTAGAGTCATGGTATAATAAAATTAAGTAAATATAATTTGTACTAATTGTACTTTGTCAAGTGGGCGTTAAAATTTATGATTGGTAATTTGTTTTGAAACTAGTTAATTTAAGTAATT
>JAKAZS010000086.1 GCA_021815785.1 bacterium | reverse complement strand
CGTTAAATCTACAAATAAATTAGCTCCTAAATTTCAAATTTTGGAATAAACATTCAATCTACCGATATTCTCATTATATTTCGCAAGCAAAAAATATGAAAACAAAATTTCAATACAATATTTTACTGATACTTGTACTCATTTTTAATACCACAACAGTGCTTGCCTTTCCAAAGAAAAAAATACCGGTTAACCTTTACGAAAAGTATTCAGATTGTGTAAGCATAATTAATTGTCAAAATTATTATCGGGTTATTCTTGATTTTACTAAATGTTCAAATCATCATATCGTAGGCTATATTTACGGCAAAAAAATTCTTAAAGCCGTTCCTGATTTTGAAGAAATTCTTGATTCATATATGAATAATATTATTGAAGGCAATAAATTAATCTACAAAGTTATGCTGGTACGATCAAGAAATATCAGAGCTAAAGTCAATCCTATTTATCTAGCTGAAATCAAAGGCATAGCTGAAGCCTTTAACCATAAGGCCAATCGTATTGGCGATAAAAAAATTACTAGTGATGAATTAATTGCCTTAAATTTAATTCCTGATATAGCTAGGTTAACCCAGTGCTCAGCATTTGCAGCTTATGACGGAAAAACCCAAGATCATAAAATGCTTGTAGGCCGAAATCTTGACTGGCCCTGTGGCAATAACTATGAATTGGCCAAAATACAAGCTGTTATTACTTTTAAATATCCCAAATATACAATTACCAGTATTGGTATTCTAAGCTATCAGGGTGCTATTAGCATGTTTAATAATAATGGTGTCTTTGCGGCAATTTTGGATTCGCCCAATTTATACAAATACAGTTCCTTAAAAAAATATTCTTATCCATTTGATTTAAGAACCGCTTTAGAAAAAAATACTAAGGCTCAGTCAACTGCCGAATATATGTTAGCTAAAAATCGTAAATATAGCGTAGGTCATTTAATCCTTATCGCTGATAAAAATATTGCTGGTATTGTTGAAAACAACACTAAAAAGCTAAGAAATAAAGACACCAGAGTATTTCGCACCAATGAATCAGATTTACATGATGGTATGGAATGGTCTAATAAAGATACTATTGCCTGTGTAAACTGCTTTGCCAGCTCTAATAACCAAGACAATCGCAAAAACTATCTAACCTCATATAATATACTGATAAACAGAAAGAAGCATTTAATTGATGATAATTCCAAACGCTGGGTAAATTTAAATAATTTACTTAACAAATCTAATACGATTTTAGACATCAAAGACATAGAAAATATTTTAAGCTATTATCATGATAATAAGCCAAATTATTCGGCCAGTGGCGATATATATAACAAATTTACTTTTCAAAGCATTGTTTTTTGCCCGAATGATTTAAGTTTAAAAGTTTTTTTTCATCCTAAAGACAATGATATTCCTTTAAAACCAATTTTTGAAAATATTAATATCAATTAGTTCTGTGATTACTTAACCTAATTAAATTACCCTAACGGTGAAATCAATAGTTTAGGGGCATATTGTCAAATCAGTTCAATATTAAAACTAACCATAACACTTAACTGCTAATTTCATCATCAATTACAATTGGCTCAACCACGGTTGTCACCATCACAACTTCATCATTTTCATCCAATTGCTGAATTCTAACACCTGTCGCCATACGACTTTGCGTACTAATATCATCAGTTTTCTGACGTACAACCACACCATTAGCAGTAGCAATAATAACTTCATCATTAGCTCGGACAATTTTCAAACTAGCCAATTTAGAAGTAGCCTTTTTAAATTTAGTACCAATTAAACCAACACCAGCTCGACCTTGTTGCCTAAATTCTTCTAACTTGACGCGTTTGCCAAAACCATCATTGGTAATCACTAAGGCATAAGCAATTTCATTCTCTTTAATAACATCAAACCCAACAATTTGATCACCAGTGCGTAAAGTTATGGCACGAACTCCACGAGCAGCTCGACCTAAAGTCCTTAATTCATCTTCAGCATAACGAATACACATGCCATCACTAGTTGCAATCATAATATCAGACTTACCATCCGAAGGTCGAACCCAGCATAATTCATCGCCATCCGTTAAATTAATCGCCACAATTCCTGATTTACGGGCATTAGTATAATCAGACAAGGAAACCTTTTTGATATAGGCTTGTTTGGTTAACATGATTAAATAACCGTCTACATTAGAATCACTAACTGGAATAACAGCAGTAACTGTTTCTTCTTGGGAAATAGATAACAGATTTACTAAAGCTAAACCCTTGGCCATACGACTAGCTTCAGGTAAATCCATAACTTCAAGCGGATAGACCTGACCTTTATTGGTAAAGACTAATAATCGATCATGGGTATTAGCAAAGAAGAAATGTTGCAAATCATCTTCATCACGCGTTTTTAATCCACTAGCACCACGGGTGTTACGACGCTGACGCTTAAAGGTATCAACTGGTATTCGTTTAGCATAATCCTGTTTAGTAATAAAAACTACCATCGGTTCATTTGGAGTTAAATCTTTAACAGATAATTCATGAGCGCTACCTTTCGTTTCAATTCTCGTGCGGCGATCGTCACCATATTTATCACGTATTTCAGTAGTTTCTTTTTTAATAATATTAAGCACTTTTTGGCGATCCTGCAAAATTGACTCATATTCAGCAATCTTTACCTGAAGATCTTTAAATTCCGATTCAATTTTTCCTTGTTCTAATGATGTTAGTCTGCGTAACTGCATTTCTAAAATTGCATTGGCCTGGATTTCATCCAATTCAAATTTATTCATTAAGCCAGTGCGAGCTTCCTCGGTAGATGATGAAGCTCTAATTAAAGCAATTACCTCTTCGAGATTTTTTAACGCTTTTAAATAACCGGTTAATATATGCGCGCGTTCTTGAGCTTTACGTAAATAATATTTGGTACGCCTGGTTACAATTTCAATGCGGTGATCAATAAATTCAGACAACAAATCACTAAGTTTTAAAGCCATAGGCTTATTATTAACCAGTGCTAGTGTATTAACCGGAAAAGACTGCTGAAGTTGCGTGTATTTATAAAGATTATTTAAAACGACATCCGGGTGGGCATCTCGCTTTAATTCAATGACAATTCTTACACCATGCCTATCCGTTTCATCATTAATATCTGAAATTCCGGTTAATTTTTCATCTTTAACTAAATCAGCTACACGTTTAGCAAAAGCCTCCGGACCAACCATATAAGGTAACGATGTTATGATTATTCCCATCCGGCTCTGACGATTACCAGAGCTTGGCAGCTGTTCAATGGCAGCAAGTCCACGAACCGGTACTGAGCCACGACCAGTTTCATAGGCCTCAATAATACCATCAATACCCATGATAATGCCACCAGAAGGAAAATCTGGACCTTTAATATATTGCATTAATTCTCGTGAAGTTAATTCAGGATTATCAATTTTAGCAATTACACCATCTAAAACTTCACGTAAATTGTGTGGAGGAACATTGGTAGCCATGCCTACAGCAATACCGGTAGAGCCATTTAAAAGCAGGGTCGGAACGCGTGATGGTAAAACCACCGGTTCTTTTCGCGTATCATCAAAATTAGCCCGCATGTCAACAGTTTCAGCTTCAATATCCTGTAATAATTCCATTGATAATTTAGCTAATTTCGCTTCAGTATAACGCATAGCCGCTGGAGGATTATCTAGATCACCAAAATTGCCATGACCATCAATCAATACATATCGACTAGCACTGGGTTGAGCTAACCTGACTAAAGATTCATAAATTGCCGAGTCACCATGCGGGTGAAAATTAGCCATAACATCACCAACGGCCTTAGCTGACTTACGAAAGCGCTCATTAGGGGTCAAGCCTAATTCATACATACCATAAATAATTCGGCGATGTACAGGCTTTAAGCCATCACGTACATCGGGAATAGCCCGACTGACAATTACCGACATGGCATAGTCAATAAAAGACTTACGCATTTCCTCGCGCAATTCAACGGTAACAATTTTTCCGGAAGAAGAATCAGCTGAATTTTGACTCACAGTTTAAGACCTCAAAACAATGTATATATTTATTCTTGAACAATATTATACAACTTTGCTTGGCTTTTTAGTGATTCTTTACTTCTTACTTGAAGGATTGTTGCACTGGGTGGACATAAAAAACGGATATTAGTTTTAGGATCAGCTCCAGCTCCATTGGAAACATGAAAATAGGTTTGCCCATAATTGAATAAACCCGAAGCCTTATCCCTGGGGAGTTCAGAATCAGTAAAAACAGCGCCAATATAGGGCAATTTAATTTGTCCGCCATGAGTATGGCCACCAAAAGCGATATTTACCCCAAGTTTAACCATATTTTGTAAATTCAAAGGGATATGAAATAAAACTAATTTAAGATAATCATCAGGAATTTGTTTAACTAAGGATTCTAATTTTCGATACTCAACAGTCGGGTAGTCAATACCAATAATGCCAATTTTATACTGATCTATTAAATCAACTTCATTGCGTAAAACTTTAAAATTAGCATTTTGTAAAGCTTCAATCATTGAACTTACATCGCGACGTTGAGCTGGATGTTTTAGCCGTTTAATAATTTTGCCAATCGTTTTATTAATCCAGCGATAATCATAATAATCATGATTACCTAAGACAGCATAAGCTCCAAGCTTAGGGGTACGGCTTAAAATTTGGCAAATATAGGGCAATCCAGAATAATTTTCAAATACATCACCCGTTAAAAAAACTAAATCCAAATCATTATCTGAAATATTTTTTAAAAAATCGATTTTATGACTTTCCGGACTGCATAAATGCAAGTCGGATATATGCAAGATATTCAGATTGGTGGCATTAGCCGTTAAATCAACTACAAGATTATGTGTTTGATAAAGCTTGGTTTCAATTACATATGCATAATAAAACCAGGCTAGAATAAGTATAAAAACAAACAACAAAGAAATTAATATGAACATGATAATTTATTTATAAAACATATCAGAAACTTTGTTGGATAATGATTTAGTTGCAGTGATCGGTGGCGTAAAATCAGTAGCGACGATAATATCAACAATTTTTTGTAAAACTTTTATAACGGGAAATAACAATAAAAGCAGTACAATATCATAAGGCAATTGGTACCAAGTATAATTACGAATTAATTCATATATTATATTTTTTGAATTCAGCAAACTTTGGTTAATTGGTGGTAAATAGCTAAAGAAATTTAAGCCAAATAAACAGGCAATTCCCGTTGTATGAATAATGAATAATGAAACGAAAATATAAATTAAATAATTAGAAAATTTTTCTTCCTGTTTACGAGTGGAAATATAGAAACCAGCTAAAAATATGCCAATTATATAACCAAAACCCGGCTCATAAACATAAGCCAAACCTCCACCACTACTTAAAGGAAAAATATTGAATTTTGGGCCAATCAAACCTAAAGCAATAAATAATAAATAAGCCAGTAAATTAAAGGGTATATCCAAAGTAAATAAGACTAATATAGCCACAGGGATTTGCGGAGTGTAAATTTCTCTACGGACAATTAATTTTTCATAATTTGGCTGGAATTGCACCTGGTTTTGCCTATAACTTGCCGGTATATAAAGTTTATATTTTTCCGGTATCAATACATAGGTATCGTGAACTAAATTTTGCCAAAAGGCATTTAAATTATTCCGAGTGGGAATAGGTAAACGAATTTCCATAAAAGTAGTTAAAGTTAGTAATTGCAGACATAAGACTAAAAGCACAAAATGCCCTACTGCTGATTTTTCCTGAAATAATTCTTTAAACTTAACCATTTATTATACCTGTATCTAATTGTATGCCAAGAGTGGATAATTTTTCATTTATGAAAAGCATATAATCTTCCTTATTTATATTATCCGTCCATAAAATTATGGCATCTTCATTATTATCCTGATAATAGCGTTTACGCAAGCCAATATTTTTAAAACCATAACGTTTATATAATTCTTGGGCCGCAATATTTGAGACTCTAACTTCGAGTGTAAGCCAAGAGGCTCCTAATTCTTTAGCTGTGTAGATATCATTTAGTAATAATTTTTCACCAATACCCATCCGACGCATGTTATGATGCGTGGCAAGCGTAGTTATGTGTGCTTCTTCATGAAACAACCAATACCCTGAATAGCCTAAAAGCAAATCGGCATTATTGGCGTCAAAAGCCGAAAAATAATTAGCAAATGGATTGTTTAATTCGTTGACAAAAGAATCGTAAGACCAATGATGCCGTCCAAAAGCAATTGGCTCAATTTCCATTACTTTATTCAAATCCGTTAAATACATTCGACGTATATTAATGTCCATGCTGTTAATTCTTAAGGGTTACACTGGCTTCTTTTAAATATAGTGGCAAGACTTTATGAAAATCAAATTTTATTATTAAATTTTCATCACTCTCATCTATAAGCTTATGATAAATTACCCTCATTTGGCAAGTGGCAATATTTAAACTAGCTAAATTTATTGGGGAAAAGTTAAAATTCAATTCGCCTATAGCCAATAACAAACTATCATCAATTACAATTAAATCAATGGGACAAACCAAATTGTTTAAATAAGTGGAAATTTCAGCTAAGGTAATACACACTGGCGACGTCAAAGGCTGGTAGTTATTATAAATTCCTATAAATACATAATTTTTATAAGCATTAATAATGACCGCAACACCTGATTCATAATTGGCCGCAATCGCTTCGAGCGTATTAATTCCCACAAGTGGCTTGTTTAAGGCTAAGGCTAGCGCTCGAGCCGTAACCACACTAGTGCGCACCCCAGTAAAACTGCCTGGTCCAATGCCAACACTGATTAAATCAAGTTGTTTTAAATCAAAGGATTGCTCATTTAAAAGTTCAATGATTAAAGGCATCAGGATAGCTGAACTATCCATATATAGACCTTGTTTATTGGATTTAATTATACTCGACTGGTTAATTTTAGCAAAACTAATACAGGCACTGACATTTTCGCCAAACGAATCAAAAGCTAAAATGTTCAAGATTTACACCCTTTTTAAAAGGTATTTACATTAGAATTATCTGATAGTAAAGGATTATTATCACTATCAACATCACTATTAACCAACTCTTCCACAGTTGTTTGCGGAAATTCCTCAGGTGGACTGATTAACATGGCTTTGTCCAGGTTCATTAATTCTTCCATGTCTAACATAACCGGCTGTGCATGGAACATAAGCTGGATAGCTTCATCCTGAATACTTTGCAATAATCGGTTAAACATATCAAATGCTTCACGTTTATATTCTTGAAGTGGATCTCGTTGTCCATAACCACGCAAATGAATACCTTCTCTTAAAATGTCAATATTATGAAGGTAATCCACCCATTTATTATCTATGGTTCGCAGTAAAATCTGGCGTTCGAGTTCCCGCAAGTTTTCGACACCAATTTCAGTTTCGCGCTGTTGATAGGCATCGTTGAGTGCAGCTAGAATTTTAACTTGAATATCTTCATAGGTTAAACCATGCAAAAGTTTTTCATCATATTCATTAAAATAAGGAATAAAATTACCAATTGCCATGGTTAATGATTTTAATTGCTCAATTTCAATGGCATCAGCCGGTAAATCACTATCAATATTATTCTCAAGAATTCGCACGACAAGTTCTTCCATAATTTGACTGATGTTTTGCTTAATATCAGCCATTTCCAGGATCAAGCGACGTTCACGATAAATGACTTCTCTTTGCGTGCTTAAGACATCATCATACTGTAAAACTTGTTTACGTGAATCAAAATGATAAGCTTCTACTTTTTTCTGCGCCCGCTCAATTGAGCTGGTTACTAGATTATGTTCAATCGGAATTTCTTCATCAGCTTTCATAAAGTCCATTAAAGCAGCAATTTTCTGTCCACCAAAAATCCGCATTAAATTATCTTCAAGGGATAAATAAAATTTAGTCGATCCCGGATCGCCTTGACGGCCAGCTCTACCTCTTAACTGATTATCAATCCGTCGGGCTTCATGACGCTCTGTACCAATAATATGTAACCCACCTGCATTAACCACGATTTCATGCTCTTTATCGGTATCAATTTTTATTTTATTTATCAATTCCTGTAATTGCTTTTGATAATCTGCACTATCTGGGTCTAATTTCTTTTTAACTAATTCGTCCTTGGCAATATATTCAGGATTGCCACCAAGTAAAATATCAGTACCACGACCAGCCATATTAGTCGCAACCGTTACAGCTCCTTTGCGACCAGCTTGAGCTACAATCATAGCTTCTTTTTCATGGTGTTTTGCGTTTAAGACATGATGACTAATTCCTTTGCGAATAGAATCAACAACTTTAGCGGTTTTTAATACCGAATACAGTAATTCAATTGCATAATCCTGTTTGGGATTTTCTTTTTCAAATTCAGCTATCGCCTTAATTAATTTTTCTAAATCAATTAACCCAGGGCGTTCAAAGATTTTACTCAATATTTTGGTTGATTCCCCTTGAATCTTTTTACTTTCATTATAATTTTGGAATTTTTTAATTTTATAAATTAAAAAATCGGTCATACCAATTGGCCTACTTAAGAGCTCATCAATTAATTCAGATTTTTCAATAGACGTTGTCCCAACTAATACCGGTCGTCCCAATTCGTGCATTTCCACAATTTCTTCAACAACCGATTGAAATTTAATTTTTTCATTTTTGTAAATAACATCGGGATAATCCACTCTGACATTTTTGCGATTGGTGGGAATAGTTACGGTATCCAGGTTATAGACTTTACGAAACTCTTTAGCTTCAGTCATAGCAGTTCCAGTCATACCCGATAATTTAGGATAAAGTCTAAATAAGTTCTGATAGGTTATCGAGGCAAAGGTTAAAGTTTCTTCTTGAATATTAACCCTTTCCTTGGCTTCAATAGCCTGGTGCAGTCCATCACTCCAACGCCGACCCACCATCATCCGCCCGGTAAATTCATCAACTATCGTTATTTCAGCCTTGCCTTCTTCATCCTGCCTTACAACATAGTCGATATCCTTACGGAATAATTCTTTGGCTCTTAAAGCCTGGACTAAATGATGAGCATAGTTAAATTTTACATCATAAAGATCGTCAACGCCAAGTAATTTCTCCCCATTAATAGTACCACGTTCAGTCAACAACACATTTTTCGTTTTTTCATCAACCCAGTAATCACATTCCTCATCATCCTTATCTTTGCCTTTATTAAGCAAAGGAGCAACATGAGCCATATGCTGATAAACTTCGACATGAGATTCAGCTGGAAATCCTGAAATAATTAATGGCGTCCTAGCTTCATCGATTAGAATATTATCGACTTCATCAACGATAGCAAAATAATAAGGCCTTTGAACCAATTCATCAATTGCTGTCCGCATGTTATCACGCAAATAATCAAAGCCAAATTCATGATTGGTACCATATGTAATATCAGCCTTATAAGCTAAAGCCTTTTCTTCTTCAGGCTGATGAGAATAAACCAGTCCGACACTTAACCCTAAAAATTTATACAGCCGCCCCATCCATTCCGAATCACGCCGAGCCAGATAATCGTTAACGGTAACAATATGAACACCTCGACCCGATAAAGCATTTAAATAAGCCGGTAAGGTAGCTACAAGGGTTTTACCTTCACCAGTACGCATTTCGGCAATTTTATTAAAATGCAGGGCTACCCCCCCATAAAATTGAACATCGAAGTGACGCATCCCGAGGATTCTTTTGCCAGCTTCACGAACCACTGCAAAAGCCTCAGGCAATATCTCTTCAAGTATAATAGCTAATTGCTTATCTTTTGAAGAACGAAATTGCCCTGGCATTTTCGGTTCATCATCAGGAATCAGTTTAATATCTTCAACACTATTTAAGGAATTTTCAATTCTTTGCTTAAAAATATTAGTATAATTAGCCAATTCTTCATTGGTTAATTTTTCGATATTAGGTTCAAAAGCTATAGCGGCATCAACATATTTTTTAAGGTCGCCAATACGTTTTTCATTGGTATCTCCAAATATTTTTTTAATAAAATCAGATGCTTTATCTTCCCAGTTTTCGAACATTATTACCTAATAACCTCAATATTTTTTTGCTAAAATTAAGTCAAACTTAAGAAATTATATATTCAACTATAGTATAATTTATTAAATACTTCTGATTACTTCATAAAATAATTAGTTATTGATGTTTACAAATGAAAACAATAAAGATTTTCTTAAGATTTTAACTGCTAATTTATTTTATTTCTCAACTTTTTAAAATTAGTATTTCAAGACGATTTTAGTAAACTAAAAACAATTATTAACTTTTCTAACTTTAAATAATCCCACCAAAATTTAGTCCTCAAACGATAATTTTAACATAACTAACCATGAATTCACTAAAACCTTCAAAGCTTGCCCTATCAGGTCTTAGTTTGCCTGATTTAATAAAAGTTCTTGAACCTACTCAATTGCCACTTTACAAGTTAAAGCAAATTCATGCTTGGATATATGCAAAATTTGGGACTTCATTTAGCCAAATGAGTGACTTATCGCTAGCGGAAAGACAATTACTGGATAACAATTATGTTTTATCGGTACTTAATACCAAAGACTGTCAGATTAGCAAGGATGGTACTAAAAAGTATCTGTTTAGTTTAAATAATGATGATAAATATATTGAATCGGTTTTAATGACGTTTCAAAAGCGGGAAGATTTATCCGTATGTGTATCTTCACAGGTTGGCTGTGCTGTTGGTTGTAAATTTTGTGCAACCTCATTTGTTAATTTTAAACGCAATTTAACCAGTCAGGAAATAGTAGATCAAGTAATGTCTATTCAAAGAGATAATCAAGTACGCATTGGTAATATCGTTTATATGGGGCAAGGTGAACCTTTATTAAATACAGAAGAAGTTATTAAATCTATTTATGTTTTTGCTAATTCAGTAGGTATTGGTAAAAGGCATATTACCGTTTCAACTTCAGGAATAATTCCTGGTATCAATAGATTAGCTAAAGAAAATCTGCCAATTACCCTAGCCTTATCATTACATGCCTGTGATGATGACTTAAGAAACAGCATTATGCCTGGAGTTAAAACATATTCAATTAAAAACACATTTCAGGCTTTAACTGAATATTTACAGACAACTAATCGTAGGGTAACCATTGAATATGTCCTATTGGCTGGGGTTAATGATTCGAGCGAACAAGCTCATAAACTAGCCAAATTAGTTTCAAAAATTAATTGCCATATTAATTTGATACCATATAATCCAATCAATGAATTAAGTGAAAGTATTAGTTATAAACGGCCAAGTATCGAAGTTCAAGAAGCCTTTAAAGCTATCGTTGAAACTTCGGGACGCAAAGTAACTTCACGCCTGGAACGGGGCAAAGATATTAGTGCAGCTTGCGGGCAATTACACAATAAACACCTAAATCAAAGAGTTCCATCGTAACGAATTATTCAAACTATTTTAAATTAATTACTTACGCAATGTATGAAAAACACCGCCAATATTTTCACGAGGTTCTTCATTAAATTTTTAAGACCAAATACACTTGCATCATGCCTGTCTGCTAAACGAACACTGGATAATCGAGAACCCTGTTCATTAAGCCGTGCAAATATTA
>JAKAZS010000085.1 GCA_021815785.1 bacterium | reverse complement strand
ATTAATATTATTCATAAAAACCTCTATTATCGAAAATTATATTATCACTGGAAAATATGATTTTTAAAAGTCTATTCTTGAACTTAGCAATCTTTTTTTACTTTAATCCCATTCTTTAGGTTGAGCTAGACTAAATTGACTAGATACAGATTTGGTTTCATAGATTTTTTTTAAAGTGTTAATATCCATTTTACTAACCCCAGGCTCACTAAAAGTTATTTTAGGTGCTTTCATATTTTTAGCATAATTATACGAGCTTAGCATAGATAATCCTGGAATATAGCCCATGCCACGATGATATTGATTTTTTGTTTGCACCATAAATGGATCGCTAGACATCAAATCACCTTTAAAATCGCTATGACCAAATATACCTAAAGCATGACCTAAATCATGAGCAAAAGCTGTTTTTAACACCTTTTGAGGCATATTACCAGCATAATTTGTTGGTTTCAATAAATATATTTCTGCTTTAATATTGTTTGGTTGGGCAATAATTCTGGTTATACCAATTCTATGCTTAGGTAAAGAATTAACAAATATTACTTTAATATCAGGATTTTCATTTTCATTAACAATTTTCAGCGGAATATATTTACCCCAAGCCTTAATCCCATAGTCAAATTCTTTACGGTAATCAGCGATAATTCCTTCGGGTAAACATAATGTTACAGGAAATTGTTCAAAGCGAATAACATTATTATTTTCAAATCGAGTAATATTACTAAAGAAGTCACCATCTTTAGAAGTATAGGGAATTGCCTCAACGGCTGCTTCAATATTAGCTGTTTTCGGTAATTTAACCTTATTTTCTAGAGCCTTAAGACGGTTTTGTGGACTACCTGTTTTAATACTTCCAAACACTTCACGTTCTAAATGATTTAAACGATCATCTAAGGTATGCTCATCATAATTAGCTTTAAATAAATATAATTCAAGAGCTTTAATTTTAGGTAAAAGCTCTTTGTCTTCAGCATTAATACTTGTATCCTGGTTTAAAGAATCAGGATTATTAATTAACTGGTTTAATTTATCATCAATATCATTATTGGGAGATTGCAAATTATTTGGACTATTAACATAATTATTATTTTGAGTATAACTAGGCATCTGGTTGTTTTGCAAATTATTCGGCATCGGTTGGTAAGTATCGCCTAAGGGGTTAGGGCTTGGGCTATTGGGTTGCTGATAATTACTACCTGAATTATTTTGCACTGGATTATTTTGTGTTTGCTTACTGGGTTGATTAGTATCATATTGAGCCTGATTCGGATTTATTGACTTAAAAACATTATTATTTGGTTTCGCTTGTACGGAATTATCCAGTAACAAAACCATAAAAAAAATAAAATTAAACAATTTCAACATTTTAAATTAAATTTTCCTTATAAATATCGGCTAACCTAAGACTTAATTGTAAATCAGTGATTTGTTCAGTTAAAACAGTACTTAGCATTTTTGGTGAATCTAAAATAATCTGACAAATGAAATCATACAATTCCCGGTCAAAAAATTTTAAATCTTCACGCGTTTTAGTTACTGAAAAAGCTGCAATAGTTTCAGCAAAAAACTCTTGATGGCTTTCTTTGGCATAACCCGAATAAAAAACCCTGGATTGAATTTGTTCTCTGGTTAATATTTCACTGCGCCCTTCATAGCCATGAGGATAAGGAAATAATTTTGCAGATTGTTTAAACCGAGTATTATAAATTTCAATTACTCTTTCTTGCGCTTTTTGATTTAGGGTAAATTCAAGCTGATGACCAAACTCGTGGGCGACTACCATATTAACCCGAGCTTCCACATGCAGTGGCACATTTCGGACAAATAAATTGGATAATGGTCCATCATTAAAAAACAGTTTGATTTCAGTATCGAATTCGTCTTTGTCAAGAGTAACATTGCCGGTTCTAACTCCGGTAACCCCAGAAGCGCCATGGCGTATATCACCAAAGGCACAATTGCCTTCACTTTTACGGACAAGTTGTAATATACCGCAAGCCGCCCAGATATTTAAATTTTCATGTACATATTTTTTTTGAATACTGGTTAAACTATCAAAACTATCAAAATAACGTAAGATTTCATTTTCAATATAATTTCGATTATGTCGATTTAAAGGTCTGGTAAATTCAAAATTAAATTTTTCACCTAAATAATTAACACCCACAAATCGAGTGTTAAGCATGGTATTTTCATCTAATTTAACATCTAATCGTTTACTTTGAGGATCTCTTAAATAAATATTCCCCGATTGATCAAAAATACCATGAAAACTATGCAGGCTATCACAAATACGACCATTAATGACTTTAAATAATTTGCCATCAAAATACAAATCGCCACTTGGGGCTTGAATAGTAATTGGCAATTCAAGGGTAAGGCCAAATGAATCGGTTCCCCGAAAACTCAAATCATTAATTTGATCAATAAAGAAATTGTTTTTAGCATTGCCTACCGTATTGCCTTTAACCTGCATAAATCCATCATCATAAATTTTGCCAATACTTACTCCATCTTTAATTACTTGACCATAATCAACAATTAAAAAGTCCTGACCATATTGAATAAAGCCACTAGGTCCAGGATTTTTAACAAGAGCAGAATTAGTTGACATTTAAGTTTGAAAATAATTAAAAGTTATTAGTAATAAAAAAATATTTAAATAGCTGAATATTAATTAAATTATAACTAAAGAATAGGTAATATAATTGTAAAGTATCAAAAAAATTAAATTACCGCAATTACCTAATCATTATTTCAGTTACTTCCATTACTATGATATTATTTAACTATTATTTATTATTAATCTTACACTATTGCGATGTTTAAAGCTTGGCTTAAAGAAAAATTTAAAAAACCGGTCGATTTTCATTGGCTGTTAACTATGCAAGCAAATAAAACCTTATCCGGCATTGAAGCTTTTAATGAATGGCTACAAGATTCAGACTCACAAAGATGTCAGATTGTCAGAGATCTTGAACATGATGCTGACTTATTAAAATTTGAAATTGGTAAAAAACTTGTAGATACATTTGTAACACCTTTAGATCGCGAGGATATTTATGATTTATCCCAATTATTAGATGAAGTAATCAATGGTGCTAAATCGTTAGTTCGTGAAATTGAAGCCTTAGGCAAACCCCAAAATGAAACTTTAATCAAAGAAATTTGCAATGAATTAGTAAACGGGACAAAGCATTTGCAATCGGCCTTTGCAAATTTAAAAACCAATATCAAGGAAGCTACGAGTGAAGCTACTTTGGCGCGCAAATCACAGAACAAACTTGGTAAATTATATCAACAGGCTATTCACAATCTTTTACAAGATGATGATTTGAAAAAAATCATCATCTTGACTGAAATATATCGTGGCATGTTGTCTATTGGTGATAAAATTGATTTAGTCGGTGAAAAATTACTACATACAATTATCAAAATTTACTAAATCAAAATAATATGTCCGAAAGCTCAATATTTTCAAGGAGAAACAATTAATAAAAACATTGGTTTAAGTAATTGTTAACCTTTTAATTACCTTTCATAGTATAATAGCTTGACGAATTAAATAAGCTATTTGAGGTTCTTTGATTGATAATTTTATATTCAGTTATAATTTTATGTTTAATCTATACCGTAACTAATGGCTTCCAGGATGGCTCTTCAGTTGCGGCAACCCCAATTATGAGCAGAGCCTTATCAAAATTCAATACGGTAGTCCTGGTTTCAATTTTTGAATTTTCTGGCGCTATATTTGGTGGCTCTAAAGTTGCCAATACAATTCATGATATAAGTTCATTCCCGATTTTTCACCATAGTCTTTTAAACATTTTATGCAGTGCATTAGTGGCAGCAATTTTTTGGAATTATCTAACTCGCATTTTAAAATTCCCATCCAGTTCAACTCATGCCTTAGTTGGTGGCATGATCGGATCACTATGGGCTGCTAGTCTATCCTTTAAATATGTTGTCTGGGGGAGTTTAAATGCTATCTATAATTCAACCGGTATATATAAAATTGTTATAAGTTTATTCTTGTCACCTTTATTAGGTTTGCTATTTGGCTGTCTCTTTTATAATTTTTTACTGTTAATCTTATTTAAATCTTCAACCAAAATAAATAAACTATTGCAAAAGTTACAAATTTTTTTTACAGCCATTCTCGCATTTGGACATGGCGCTAATGATACCCAAAAAGCTATGGGGGTAATGATTCTAGCTTTAGAATGTGCAAAAAAAACGCAATATAATACGATACCTTTATGGATTCGCACTTATGAAGGACTCGCTATGGCTCTTGGCATTGTGTTATTAGCTCAAGGCATTGTCCGCAGAGTTGGTAGTGGTATTTTTAAAATAAAACCTGTTCATGCGCTAGCCTGTCAAGCTACATCAAGCTGTATAATTGTAACAGGCTCAATACTGGGAGGACCAGTTTCAACATCCCAAATAATTGCCTCAAGCGTTATGGGAGTAGGTATGGGGGATCGCTATAAAGGTGTTCACTGGTATGTAGCCAAAGATATGATTATTGCCTGGTGTTTAACAATTCCAATTGCTGCAGTAGTTTCGGCCATTAGCTACTTGTCAATATTTAAGTATCTTAAATAATTTCCAGATTTAATCTATATATAGGTATAAGCAAAACTATAATTAAAAATCTAAGGGATTTTATAGGTGCTTATTTGTGAATAAAGTTTTAAATTTAGTTTTGTTCTATATCGCAATTTATTTAATTTGGACTGGCAATTATACTGCTTGGGCATATCATGTCCAATCAAAATCAACATCAACACCCGTTGAAAACATCGTCAACCAAAAATTTGTTTACCCAAAATATACTACAATTAAGCATATTGACAACTACCATGGTTTCAAAGTCCTTGATAATTATCGTAATTTTGAAAAACTGGATAGCGCATCTACCAAACAATGGATAAAGGCAGAAAATCAGTTAACCCGTGAATATTTTACGCAGCATTGTCCAAATCTTAAATCAATCAAGGATCATTTAACCAAATTATATAACTATCCTAAGTTCTCAGTGCCAAGGGAATATAATGGCTTATATTTCTACCTCTATAATCCCGGAATTAATAATCAATCTAATTTGGTTTATACAGATAGTTTAGCTAAGCAGCCAACCACTTTAATTGATCCTAATTTTATAAACAAAGATGGTACAGCCACAATTAGTAATTATGCGGTATCGCAAAATGGCCAATATGTTGCTTATGGTATTTCTAAAGTTGGCTCAGACTGGCAGGATTGGCATATTCGTGAAATCGTTTCTAATAAAGATCTTAGCGAAACACTAAAATGGATTAAATATAATAGTGTTGAATGGACTAAAGACAATCAAGGTTTTTACTATACTCGTTTTAATAAACCAATGGCTAATAAAGCCTATGAAGAAGCTAATTACTATCATAAGGTATTCTATCATAAACTTAATACTACTCAAGAACAGGATAAATTGATTTATGAAAATAAAGCTAATAAAGAATGGTATTTTTCTCCCCATATCAGTGACGATGGACGTTATTTATTATTAACGATAGTGGTGGGGGATGCCTCTAATAACCGCTTATATTGTATGGATTTACGCAATAAAGCCCAAGGTTTTAAAAAATTGTTCGATACGCCCAACGCTCAATATAGTTTTATTGGTAATAATGGCAATATTTTTTATATTCAAACCAATTACCAGCATCCTCATAGTAGAATTATCAGTCTTGATATTAATAACCCCAAGGTAACTACTGAAGTAGTTGCTGAATCTAATGTTACGATAATTGATACCGTATTAGCCAGCCAAAGACTTATCCTAAATACTTTAAAAGATGCTAGTTCAAAATTATTCATTTTTAACTTAAATGACAAAATTATGCATAACCTAGATTTGCCGGCTCTAGGTACAGTTAGTGGCTTACGTGGTAAAGAACATGACCATGACGTATACTTTAATTTCGCAAGTTACAATTATCAACCAACCATTTTTCAATTTAACCTTACAACCAATTCGTTAAATACTCCTTTCAGCCAAGAATCAGCCCAATCAAATTCTTATGTAGTGAAAGAAATATTTTACAAGAGTAAAGATAATACACCAATCCCAATGTTTCTTTGTTACAAGGAAAATCTTAAAATCGATGGCAATTGCCCAACCTTACTTTATGGTTATGGTGGATTTGATATTTCCATCCCGCCATCATATAAGCCCTTTGCCTTAACTTTTATGGACATGGGTGGTATCTATGCAGTAGCTAATTTAAGAGGTGGTGGTGAATATGGTGAAAACTGGCATAAAGCCGGCATGAAAGAAAAGAAACAAAATGTCTTTGATGATTTTATTTATGCAGCCAAATGGTTAATTGCTAATAAATTTACGAATCCTAGCAAACTTGCAATTAATGGAGCTAGCAATGGTGGCTTACTGGTGGGTGCCTGTCTGGTTCAAAGACCAGACTTATATGCATGCGCTATTCCTAGTGTTGGCGTAATGGATATGTTGCGATTTCAGAATTGTACCGAAGGCTGGGCTTGGACTTGCGAATACGGGTCAGCGCAAAACCCTATTGATTTTAAAACTTTAATAAAATATTCACCTTATCATAATATTAAAAATAACACCTGTTATCCAGCCACTTTAATAACTACTGGTGACCATGATGATCGAGTTGTCCCTTGGCATAGTTTTAAATTTGCTGCAAAATTACAACAAGCTCAAAAATGTAACAATCCTATTTTGATTCGTATTGAAACCAATGCAGGGCATGGCGCCGGTAAGCCACTAGCTAAAGTAATTGAAGAAATGACTGATGAATTAGCTTTTCTAAGGGTAAATTTATCGATGAATGATACTAAATTGATTAATGACAAATAAAATAATCTTGGCTCGACTAATTTATGAAATAGTTTAGGCTAACCAACTTTTCGACGAAGTGCTCGATTACAGGCATTATTAGCAGCAGTTACAGCCGATTGTACGCAAGGTAATCCGCCTAGACTACAATGAGCAAAAGATAGGCTGTCTATATTATGCTGGTTTATTATGCTGATTTTTTTTAAATAGCCGGGAACGGCAATGGCCATTGCATGCCCAAATCGACTAAGTACAACTTGCTCAATATTATCTTCGAAAGAATTACCAAAAATGTTTTGCAGATTTGCAATTATAGCGCTAATAAGCGCAAACCTATCTCCAGCTAACAGCATACTTCTACCAATTGCACCATTTTCAAAAGGTTTATATACAGTCATTACACTGCCCATTTTAGCTTCATAAGTATTTAAAATTTCATACGGTGTCTCAGCTATAGTAAAGTCACGAAATTCATATTGAGATGGCATCCAATTGTCATACGACTTATTAAATACTTGTTTAGATAAGCATAAATTAGCCACTAAGTAAGAACCATTTTTTAAACTCATTAAGTTAGCTTTAACATCATCAGGAAGATTTGAAACTAATCGACTAGCTACCATTGGAATCGTAGTTATAATTAAATGCTTACAATTGACTTCATGCATTAATCCAATACTATCACTGTAGTATAATTTGGCGCCATCCTTATTCATTTCAATAGACCAGACAAAAGCATTTTTAACGGTAGTGTTTTTTTGATCAATTTTTTGAGCAATGGTTTTGGCTAAAGTAGGGTTTTGACCTGGTAAAACATAGATTGGTGTCACAAGTTCGCTAAGGGTTGAATATGCAGCCCAGGCTGAAACCTTGTTAATACCTCCACACAAACTTGACATTAAATAATTGTCTATATATTCTAAAAATCTTGGATTAAAATCTTTAACACACGAAGCAAATAAAGTATCATCCAATTTACTTAAATTGTTATCAGTATTAATTTCGCTTACATTATCTAAATTATATTTATTCCAAATTAATTTTGCTTGGTTAAAGAAATTGTTAAAATTCTTGGATAAATCATTTTGATTAAGACCAGTTGCTTTAGATATAAACTCAAACTTGCCATCATAATACCACGAATTTGTATGCTCATTGATTTGAACAGGCTTTAGTTTTAACTCGTCCAATAATTTCCCTAATTCTCCATCAATAGAACTTAAATAGGCAGATCCTAACGTATAGCCAATTCCATTATAATTTCCACCGCGAGCTTGCCCGCCTAAATCAGCATATTGTTCTAAAAGTAGATAATTACTGTTACGCAATTTATATGCTGAGGTTAATCCGGATATACCACCGCCAATTATTACAAAATCAAAATTTTTCCGACTTTCAATTTTCCCAATTGGTATTTGACCATCACGCATTTTATGACCTAAAATATAATTATCTCCTTGCCATGGTAATAGCTTATATTTTAATTCTTGAGCACGTAGCTGATTAGAACTTAATCCGTTAGACAAACCACATCCAGCTATATAAATAGAGCTTAATTTAGTTAAGAACTCCCGCCTAGATAATCGTTCTTTCATTTCATTATCCTCATCACCTTAACAATATTTATTTCTCATAAATAGCCAAATATTAAGCTTGGGTAATTATAAGGTCATACATAGGACCCATCAATATTACGAATAGAAATCTGGCCAGCGCTTAGGGCTTTTATGGCTTGCCCTTCAGTTTCTAATATCAGTGCACCATTTTCATCTATGTCAATGGCTTTGCCATAAATTACGACATCGCCAATTTTTGCCATAATATTTTTATTGAGCGTACAATTAACAGTTTTCCATTCGTTGATAAGATCTAATTTATTAAAATCAGACTGATTAAGCCGAAGATAAAAATTTTCAATTTCTAAGGCTAAATCACAGACCAAATCATTAATATCAAATTGTTTTATGGATACAGATTCAAGAAATTCAATAGGATTTGGTAAATTAGCCAAATCATAGTTAAATGAATTAATATTAATACCAATACCAATAATTAAGACTTTATCATTGCCTTTCACGAAAGGCGATTCAACCAGAATACCTCCAAGTTTTTTTCCATTAGCAATTAAATCATTAACCCATTTCAATTGAATTTTATAACCCGTATTTTGATATATTGCTTTGCTAACGGCCAAACCAAGGCCAAGCGTAAATAGATTTAAATTATTTTCGATTTCAGTTTTAAGCAAAATGCTAAAATATAAACCATGTCCAGCTGGAGACACAAATGAATTCCCAAATCGGCCGCGGCCAGCACTTTGCTCAAAGGCTAAAACCATGACGCCTGAATCAGCGCCATTTTTAGCAAGTTGAATAACTCGATTACTAGTTGAATCAATGCATAAATGATATTCATTATCATAATGTTGAGCTTTACCAATAATCTTAGTTTTAAGATTATGCTTAATTTTAGCTATATTTATATCAACTGGCATTATTGAACTTAATTCAATTAATTTAAATTTTCAAAACTGGTTTCAATCGGAACTGCTTTAACTAATAATTTATGGATTGGGCATTTATCAGCAACACGAGCTAACATTTCCATTGCTTCAGGATTAACTTGACCATTAACTTTTACTAAGCGTTTGATTAAAGTTAATTCATTATGCTTACTTGCATCAGTAACGGGTTGGACATCAACTTCAATACCTTGGATATCCATTCCTTTTCGTTGGGCATACATTTGCATTGTCATTGAAGTACAAGCACCAAGAGCTGCATAAATTAATTCATGAGGGTCTGGTCCAACACTATTGGCAGAAATATTTTTTGGGGCATCACTAACTAAATTAAACTTATCTACAGTGATCATTTGCGCATAACTTTGTGGGCTTTGCATTTTAGTAATTACATTAGACATATTAAACCACTCCAATTTTTTCTTTAGGTAACAAGTATTTATCAATTATAGCAGCAATTATCTGTTGCACTAAAGTATAAAAAATTAACGGTAACATAACATTAGGATGATCACTTAAGACCAGACTAGCTAGAACTAAACCAGTTCCATTATTATTCATACCTAAACCAAACATTAAAGACGCCATATCAGCCCTGTTGCATTTAAAGAATCGTGCGATTACAAACCCAGCCATAAAAGCAAATAAACACAATACTATAGTTACCACTAAAATCAAAAGATAATAATCCCAATCAGGTTTTTGAATTGTTGTCGGCAAACTTATACTGGCATTAGAATAATTAAGTAAAAGCAAGTTAACCAGATTTAACAATTTAATAATAGGCTGGCTTTGGGTCGGACTATTGTCATTAGTTTTTATTTTAATAACCATTTTAGTAACTATACCTAGCAAGGAAGGAATAACTACAGCCAGAATTAAAAAGGCCTTGGTGCCATGTTTAGATAATTCAAATAAATCTTGTGCATAATCACCAGTAGTTAAAAAACTAAAACAGGTTAAAACTAAAGGTGTTGTAACTGGGCTGGCAAATGTTGATAAAATTACTAAACCTAAACTTAAACTGATATTTCCATCAGCATTTTGCGCCCAAGCCGTAGAAGATCCAGCTATGGGCATTGACGCCACTAATGCTAAGCCAACCAACAAATTTTGTAATTCATCAAAATTATGCCAGTTTAAAATCAAAAAATGAATTAACCAAACAATAATTAAAGGAGATATAAGATTCGCCAAAAATCCAGTAATAATGATTAAACGCTTGCGTTTTAATTCTTTTAATTCCTTAAGCTTAAAACCAAAGCCAGCATTAAATAACAGCATTGACAACATGACAACGGACAGGGAAATTTTTAGCGTACTGCCATCAAACCAATGAATCACGCCAAAATTTATACTACGTAAATAAAGTCCAAAATCAGGGGCAATTGTAGCTAAAATGTAACTTGCTAATAACAAGACCAGAAAATTACTATGAATAAAATGGGTAATTTTAGCAATCATAAAATTTTAAACAGTTAACTTTGACGAACGAGTCAATTTAGCCTAACTTATTGGATTCTGTTATCAATAATAACACATCTACAGTAAGTCTTAAATATTATCTAAATTAATAATGATGTAAAAGTTACTAAAAATTATATTTATCGGTTAAAATAAGCTTAAGATTAGAATACGATTTTAAACTCTTAAATATTAATATGAAATATTGTTTTTTCCCTAAACTACAATTAATATTCTTTTTAACAATTAATTTAACTTTTTGTCTGTCATTGTCTATTTTGGCAGCTTCGATTCCCGCCAATAGTTTACAAAATTTAAATTTTAGCGATAGTAAATCAGTGAAAGATGCACTTGACAAATTGGAAAATAAATATTTTGAACGTACGTATAAAAGCGATTCAATTAGCCAACGCATTGATCGACTGGATAAATTTATTTTTGGCGAAGTTAAATCTGGATCTGATGAAGAAAGGCTAAAAAGAATTATTGCCGTATTACCACCTGACATTAATTCGACCAGTTCGGCTAATTCAACGGCGTCAACGCCAACCAGCCAAAATAATTCCACCCCTACCAATTCTCAAGATAATAATGACGCTGGTAGTAATAATGAATCTAATTCACAAACTGATGAATCAACTTCCGATAGTCCTGGTAATTATCCTGTAGTTAACCAATTAGAGAACAAAATTCTCCACAAAACCTATGAAAACGAAAAATTGTCCGTAAGATTAAACCGACTTGAAAAGAAAGCTTTTGGAACCCCTTACCCCAATGAAAGTTTAAATGATCGAGTTGATCGTTTAAAAAAATATGCCCAAGAAAGATTTGGTGGTTTTGAAAATAATGCGGATGATTCCAGTCAAAATAATTCTGACGGTAGCAATAGTTATAGCGGTGGTAGTTATAGC
The DNA here is from genome assembly GCA_021815785.1 of bacterium. Classification (GTDB taxonomy): domain Bacteria; phylum Cyanobacteriota; class Vampirovibrionia; order Obscuribacterales; family JAKAZS01; genus JAKAZS01. The sequence continues at coordinate 44 of JAKAZS010000085.1, read as the reverse complement.
GGTGGCGGTGGTGGTAGTTACGGCGGTGGCGGTGGTGGTAGTTA
>JAKAZS010000084.1 GCA_021815785.1 bacterium | reverse complement strand
TTTTGTTAGGCATTGACGAACCTTTTTCAATATTAATCGCTTTTTTTAACAGCTCTGAAGCTGGTGGGGTTTTCAAGACAAAAGTAAATGATCTGTCTTCAAAAATGGTTATTTCTACAGGAACAACGCTGCCAACTTTATCTTGGGTTTTGGCATTATACTCTTTGCAAAATTGCATAATATTAACCCCATGCTGACCTAAGGCTGGACCAATCGGTGGCGATGGATTAGCTTTTCCGGCTTGAATTTGTAATTTTACTTTTCCTACGACCTTTTTCATTTTTTTATCCTTAAAAATTGGTACTGATTAATTCTCTAATTTTAAAACAATATATATAAATTTACTATATTATTTAGACTTTTATAACTTGATTAAATTCAAGTTCAACTGGAGTAGCCCGACCAAAGATAATTACGGATGCTTTGATTCGTTCACGCTCAAAGTTAACTTCGGTAACCTCACCAGTAAAGTCAGCAAACGGACCACCCGTAATTCGCACAAAGTCACCAACTTTGACATCGATAACGGCAGCCTTTTTGCCTTTAACACCAGACAAAGCTAATTGCCTTCTTAAAATTTTTCTTATTTCATCATCTTGAACCGGTTGTGGTTTTTTACCAGCGCCAACATACTTGGTAACTCCTGGAGCCTCACGCACGACACGCCATGAATCATCGTCAAGAATCATTTCGACAAAAACATAGCCTGGATATTCACGTTCTTTTTTCTCGAGACGTTTACCTTCTTTAACTTTAGTGACAATTTTTTCGGGCACAATAACCCCAAAAATTCTATCCTGGGCACCCATAGTTAAAATGCGTTTTTCAATATGTTCTTTGACTTTATTTTCATGACCTGATGCAGTTTGAACTGCATACCAATGCCGTTGTCCATCAGTTTTAATAAAGGGCATGTTAATTATTCCTCATCAAGATTCGATTATTTAAGACCAATTCCACCACCATGAATTCTGGCCCAAGCATCAAGCGGGCTAAAAAAGGCATGAGCTAAAACCCAGTCACAACCAAGCACAAATAAGGTTACCAAGGTAACCAGTACTAAAACACTCCAGGTTTCTTGGATAACTTGCGGTCGCGTGGGCCAGCTTATTTTGCGAAATTCAACTTTAACCTCTTTTAAAAAAGTTATGAATGAGTTATTCGCCAAGTTATTTTTATCGTTTTTGGTTTTGGCTTTAACAGTAGTCTGACTTTGTTTAGCGTTGTCTTTATCAGCCTTGGCTATTGTCTGACTTTGTTTAGCGTTGTCTTTATCAGCTTTTACCGTAGTCTGGCTTTGTTTAGCAGATTTATTATTATTCATTGACTTGTTGGTTTGACTTGATTTAGGATTATTTTGCGCGCTGTTTTTTTTATCTTTATCCTTAGCCGAATTAGCATCGTCTAAATTGCTTGATAAATTATCGTTTTTTAAAGCCATAATATACTCTTAAAATAAAATTGATTTAATAAAATTCGCGCCCTGAAGGAATCGAACCCTCATCAAAGGTTTTGGAGACCATCGTTTTGCCACTAAACTAAGGGCGCTCCTAAAAAAGGCAGTATTGATTATTTTTTTGTTTCTTTATGTTCAATATGTTTTTTACAGTTTTTGCAATATTTTTTTAAATTCATTCTTTCTGTATCATTTTTTTTATTTTTCATAGTTGTGTAATTGCGATTTTTGCATTCACCACAAGCTAAAGTTATTATGATTCGATCATCTTTTTTAGCCATTTTAAAATTATCTCCATGTAATAAATCTGCTAAATTAATTTATAATTACTTGAAAAAGTTATATATTAGAACATAACATACTAACTTTATAGTTAGTAAACTTGTAAAGTTAGGGCGCAAGCTATATCATTATATATATTAACTAACTAGACTGTCAAATAATCATTAACTATTTTAACTAATTCATTAAGAAATTTTAGTTTACCCCAGATAAATTTGGCTAAAATATAAATTTCTCCTTAATATCCAAACTATTGTTTCGCTTGACAAACAGGATCGATTAATTTTAATTTGAAAAATAAATTGCTTAAAATATTATTATTTTCATTAACCCTTTGCTTAAGCTGCGGTCTAGTATTTTATTTAATTTACAGTCCTAAACCAAGTTATGAGCCAAATTGCCTACGTATTAATCTTCAGGCTGAACCACCAAGTCTTGACTGGTCGCAAGCCGCAGATTCAACTTCGTTTGACGTTATTTGCAATATTATGTGTGGCCTAACGCAGTTTAATGACCAGATGGAAGTTATTCCTTGTTGTGCTAAGTCTTGGGATGTAAGCCCTAATGGTAAAAATATAACCTTTCATTTAAATAAAAATATTACCTGGTCTGATAAACAGCCTTTAACGGCTCATGATTTTGTTTTTGCATTTCAGCATTTATTAGATCCTCATACAGCCTCACCCTATGCTTATTTTTTATACAGTATTGTCAACGCCAAAGAAATTAACACCAATAAAATTACTGATTTTAATAAATTAGGCGTTAGCGCTAGCGACAATTACACTTTACAGATATCACTGTCTAAGCCATCAGCCTATTTCATTTACTTAACGGCATTTTGTCCAACTTATCCATTGAGAAAAGATTTATTAAATAAATATGGTGCTGACTGGTGTAAAGCTGGCAATTTAATTACGAACGGTCCATTTGTACTTGACAGCTGGGAACATGAATACAAAATAATTTTAAAAGCTAACGAATATTATTTTGAAGGTAAACCTAAATTAGCTAAAATCAAAATGTTTATGATACCAGAACAGACTACGGCTTTTTCATTATTTAGCAATAATCAGTTAGATTATATTGACAATCGAAGTTTATCGACCACCGATATTGAATTATCAAAAAATTCGCCTTTTTATCATAATTATCCCTTACTAAGAATTAATTATTTAGGTTTTAACACAAAAAAATGGCCACTTACAATTCCTAAAATTAGGCAAGCAATAAGTTTAGCGCTTAACCGCAATATTTTCCCGAAAATTTTACGCCGTAAAGAAATTCCGACTTGTGCCTATTTACCTCAAGCCTTATCGGCATTACCTATTCCTCACACCGACTGTTACAACCCTAAATTAGCCAGAAAACTCATTCAAGAAAGTAAAATCAACTTACCCGAATTAAATCTGCTTTATCCCAACCGCCAAGATGCTAGACTGGCTTGTGAAGCGATTCAGGATTCACTAAAAACTAATCTTGGTCTAAAAGTGAATTTAATTGCTAAAGAATGGAAAGTATATTTATATGAATTAAGAACCAATCCACCTCATTTATTTCGTGCTTCTTGGGGAGCTGACTATTTTGATCCACAAACATTCATGGATGTCTTTATGAGTAATAACGGCAATAATTATCCACAATGGTCAAGTCAAGTATACGATAATTTAGTTAATGAAGCCTCGCAAGAAATGGATAAAACGAAAAGAGCCGCTTTGTATTTGCAAGCCTTACAAATTTTAGATAAAGACGAATCGCCAATTACTCCACTTTATTTTGCTACGCAAAATATTTTAAGTAAACCTTGGGTACATAATTTATCTTTTAATGCTTTAGATTTACAATTTTTCAAAAACGTATATATTGCAAAATAATAAGTTAAAAATATAAATATTAAAACTCTAGTTATTTAAGCAACAATTAATTAAAATAAAGAATAGTAGCGGTATTTAATATATTTTTGTTAAAATATATTAGAAAAATTCGCTAATCTTTAATTTATTTAAGTTTATTATTTATTGATTATGTTTTAAAATTTAACTAACAAGTTAGTTAGTTAAATTTTAAAATGCAAGAAAATTTCACCAAATTCGTAATATATATAAAAATACTATTATTATTACTATTTTACGTAATAGTCCAAACGGATATGGTTATAGCCCAAAGCCTAAAACCAAAAATTAATAATTTTACTGATAGTGAAGCTTTAATTGAAAGTGAAGAACATGTCAATCTGAACAAACCAGATTATTCAGCTTTAATCACTGTTTCTAAAGGCTTAAACCCTTTAGGACTTGACTCATCAGATAGTAAGTCATTTAGTTTAAATGATGCTTTAAACACAGCAATACATAATAATTTAACCTTAAAAATAAACTTTACGGGTTTTAAATCTAAGGAATGGTTATTTTATTCATCATTAGGTAAGTTTTTACCTGATATTTTAATGTCCTATAACGATAGGTATTTAAAAGGTAGTCCCAATTTACCCGGATTTGGCAAAATTAATGTTGATACACCTTTTATTATTACGACAGCCGGATTTCGCCAATATGTCTATCAAGGTGGCAAAGTTTTATTTGGTGCCATGCAAGCCAAAAATATGCAAAAAGCTCAATTGTTTAATTATAAAGCCACTACTAATGACGTGCTTCTTCAAACTGTTAAACTCTACAATGACTTACTGTTAAACCAGGCCTTACTTAGAATTAGAATTAGAGCCGTAAATATTTCAAAAGAACAATTAAGTAATAATGTTGATATGCAAGAAAATGGTATTGCCACCAAACTTGATGTCCTTCAAAGCAAAACCCAATTATCCAAGGATAGACAGCAATTAATTGCTCAACAAGTGGCTAGCCGTGTAGCTAGCGTTCAATTGTCCAGTTATTTAAATATCAATATGGCCGATAATCTTAACCCGATTGAAACGGTTTTAGTTAAACATCGCTTAGTCAATGCTTCAATGAATATAGCTAAACTATTACAAATTGCCATTGATAATCGTTATGAGTTAAAACAATATGAACAATTACGCTTAGCAGCCAAAAAAGCCATAATTATTGCAACAAGCCCGCTGCAACCTAACGTACAACTGTTTGGCAATATTTATGGTATTGGACCAACTTTAGGTAATAAAACCTTATACACCAAACCAAACTATGCTCCGGTCGCCTTAACGGGAACTACCACGTCTAGTACCGCTATAGCTCCCATTCAAACCGGACTAAGCCCAGTAACTTTACCAATGGCTTCATCGTACAGCCCAGTTGGTGCAGCTTTTATTCCCCCAACAGCCTATAATTCACATTTAGGCGCTTTATATACGATTGGTTTTGGTATCAATTGGAATTTTTTAGGTCTAGGTGTTACTGATACTGCTAATATCCAGTCAGCTAAATGGCTAGCAAAACAAGCTCAACATCAGGCAACGGCTCAATTAATATCAGTAATGGAACAAGTAAGAACAGCTTATTTAAATAGTTTAGCTGCCGAAAAAGAAATTGAAGAAACAACCGATCAGGTGATTTCAGCCGAACAAGAATTAGAATTTGCCAAATTGCGAATGCAAAATGGCGTTGGACGTAATATTGATGTTCTCCAGGCTCAATTAGACCGCACAACTGCCTTATTGAGTAAATCACAGGCAATAATCAATTTCAACAATGCTCAAGCCCAGCTTCTCCATGATATTGGCATGATAAATATTCAAACTTTAACGGCCAAAATACCTTTGAAAATTTAAAATTCAGTTAACTGAATTAATTAATCAATCAATCATCAATCAAAAAAATAAATTTCCCCTGATTGACATATAGGGAAGTCCGTTGATAAGTCTAGATTATTGAGAAAATTTCACTGACGCAAGCCTAGCATTTAAAATTTATTTGTTGATTTATTACCAGACTAATTTATATTAACAAAGTTACCAAGAAACAACGTAAATTAAATTAACAAACCATTTAAAATTAATTTAAAGGCACTTTGTTTGTGTCTATCCAACATATCCGGAGATAATAAATCATTGTCGTCCCAAAGATGTTTAATATTTTCAGCCGAACAGAAATAATAAATACAGGTACCAACTATATTTACCGCAGTATGTTTAGGGTCTAAATCTTTAAAAATCCCAAGATCAATTCCCCGTTGAATAATATTACTGATTAAATGATAGAAATTAAATAAACCAACTTGTTTATAATATTTGCCACCATTTTGTAAGGCTTCATACATCATAATGTAACTCATCGTTGGCTTGCATGATATCATGGCATGCATTTGATTTAATATTAATTCTAAGGCCTCAATTGGCGGCTTATTATCGAGATCAAGAATTTCAATATTTTTAAGCGGTTCAAGAAAAATATGTTTAATCGTCTCAATATACAAATTTTCTTTATTGCCAAAATAATAATAAATCATGGCTTTAGTCACATTGGTATTAGCAGCTATAGCTTCAGTTTTGGCAGATATATAACCAAATTTAGCAAATTCTTCACTGGCTGAATTTAAAATTTTAGTACGTGTGGCATCTTTATCGCGGCAACATACTATAGGATCTAATTCTTTTTCATTCAATATTAAAATACCATAGAGTAATCAATCATTCATTTATTATATTACATCCCTAACTAACAAGTCAGTTAATTAATAATTATCTTAGAATAAGTTAATTATTAGGCAAATAACTAGTTTAATTAAATTGTTCAGGCAATAATAAGCCTAAAACCAATGGCCATATCATTAAATCCCCCCAATATAAATGGTCATTATCGGTTAACTGATAATTAACTGTATACAGACATGCAAAAATATGTATCTCCAGAAATTTTTGCTTAGATTGACCATGATATTAACATAAAAATTTTAAGTTGATTTTTTAATTAAAATAATTGTCATGATAAAATTGTCGACCTTTTAAATAAGCTAAAACTAAGTAAGCTAGAGTCTTTCCTACAACTCTTTTACCATCATTAATATTTAGCGGTGGACTGGCTTCAGACAAATGAAGATATGCTGTATCTAATCGTGATGACAGATAATAAATATATTGAGAAGCCATATTAATACTAAATCCAAATGGACTTTGAGCACTAGAGGGCATATTGTCAATTGCATCCAAATCCAATTCCAGTCCTAAAATATTACTAGAATTTTTAAAATAGTCATAAACCTGATTTAAAGCAGTATCAAAAGATATTTTTTCATATAAAAATATATCTTCATAGGTAATTGCCTTAAAATTACAATTATAAAATCGTTCAAGCATTTCCCTTGAATTATAATTTTCTTGCAGCCCTAAAACAAAATAGTTAGATAAGAAGCCCTGTTCATTAGCATAAGAAAATGGATTGCCACTGTGCCTGCCTTCAAGCTTGCGAAAATCAACATGAGGATCCATATTTATACATGAAATTTTAGCACCACTAGCTTCATAGGCTCCCTTAATAATTGGATAGGAATTATTATTCCCACCACCGATTATAATTGGTTCTAAATTATTTCTAATAATTAGCTCAATAACTGGATTAATGCGATTATCCAACCTTTGGGTTAACTCTCGTAATTCATCAAACCGGGTGGTTTTATGAGCCAATTCCATAAGATCTTCAACCTGTATTTGTCCGAGCATTAAAACTTGGGAAAAATCAAAAAAGTCATTAGCCTGCATATTTAAAAAATATGACAAAAATGATTCAGGTGCCTCACTGGCTCCCGGTCGACCCAAATTAGCCATTATACCAATATCTTCAGGAATACTTACAATTACATATTTAAGATCAGGTATTTGACTTATTTTTTTTTCAAATTGACTAACATCGATTAATTCAAGGGTTTTAACAATTTGACCGATTTTATTTTCCCCATGACGAATATTAGTAAAATTTAATATTCGTTCTTGATTAAAAATATCCAGGTGGAAATTTGGCATAATTAATACTCAGCTAAAAACCAAAATTTAATAATAAAATATATTTGCAGATATTAACAAATAATCTAAAATATTATACTGTAATATATTTAATTAAAACTTATCTTTATCACAAATTTAAGTTAAATAGCCCTGACTCCAGGTTAAAAGTAATTAGATAATTTTCCATAAAAGTAATATCTCAATTAAGCATAAAGTCACTAGGCAAAATAGTTTTCCAAACACGAGGGAATTCATAAAATGAAAATGGCTGAACTAATTCAGAATAAAAAAATCGGTAAGGCTCATACCAAAGCTGAATTACAATACCTGGTTGAAGGCATTGTGAATAACTCCATACCTGATTATCAGTTATCAGCATGGCTTATGGCCGTTTATTTTCAAAACATGAATCTTGAAGAAACCGCCTATATAACTAAACTTATGACTTATTCTGGTGATGTTTTAGATTTTAGTGATGTTGGACCAATTATTGGCGATAAACATTCCACTGGTGGAGTTGGCGATAAAACTACCTTAGTCTTTGTACCGCTTATGGCAGCTTGTGGAATACCAATGGCAAAATTATCCGGGCGCGGGTTGGGTTTTAGTGGTGGCACAATTGACAAATTAGAAGCCATTCCAAATTTCAATGCGACTTTATCTTCCAGTCAATTTCAAGAACAAGTAAAAAAAATTAAAATGGCAATCTCCGCTCAATCACAAAGCTTAGCACCAGCAGATGGCAAGCTTTACGCCTTGAGAGATGTAACCCAAACAGTTGATTCTATGCCATTAATTGCTGCATCAGTTTTATCCAAAAAATTTGCCAGTGGTACCAATTTAATTATTTTAGATGTAAAATGTGGTGTGGGTGCTTTCATGGAAGAGCCCCATAAAGCTATTCAACTTGCCAAATTAATGGTTGAAATTGGCAATCGATTAAACAAACATGTTTTAACTGTAGTAACTGATATGAACCAACCTTTAGGATTTGCTGTTGGTAATGCTATTGAAGTTAAAGAGGCAATTGATACGTTACAAGGTAAAGGACCTGCCGATCTTATTGAACTTACACTGTCATTAGGTTCACTAGCTTTGGTTAAAGCGAAACTTGCCGCAAACACCAGTCAAGCTAAAACCATGTTGGAAAACTGTCTTAATAATGGTAAAGCACTAGATTATTTTGCTAAATTAATTGAATACCAAGGTGGTAATCCTAAAGTAATTGAAAATCCAAAATTAATGCCCCAGGCCAAAATAATTAAAACTCTTAAAGTACCAGATAATCTTGCCCAAAATATATGGATTGAGGATGTAAACGGTAAACTTATTGCCATTGCCGCTAAAGCGTTAGGAGCTGGGCGCGAGAAAAAAGGTGATAAAATTAATTTAGCCGTAGGAATTGAGGTTTTAGTAAAAATCGGTCAAAAAGTATCTAAAAATGAGCCTTTTGCTATTATATACGCTGATAGTGATACTGCATTTGCCATAGCTCAAGATTATGTTTTCCAGGCAGTTAAATTTTCCTGTGAAATAATTAAATCACCACCTTTAATTATTGATTCCTATGAATAACCTTTGGCGTTTTATCCCTTATGCTGAATATAATGGTGAATTGAATATGGCTATCGACGAAACCTTATTAGAGGCACATCGTCGAAATGAATGTCCACCAACATTAAGACTATATGGCTTTAAGCCTAGCTGTATTACCATTGGCTACAGTCAGAAAGTTGATCAAAATTACATCAATAAATTTCAAAGTTATAATTTAGCAGTAGTTAAACGCCCAACTGGTGGTAGAGCTGTTTTACATCATCAAAATTTAACTTACAGTTTTATTGCCACAGCTGATCATCATATGTTATCGGGAAGTATCGTTAAATCGTACAAGCAAATTTCTCAAGGTATCATAAATGCCTATGAAAACTTTGGTATTATTCTTGAAACCAACAATAATGAACATACTTTTTCAAAAAGTATTAATTGTTTTGATATTCTGTCCCGTGCTGATTTACAAGCTAAAGGGAAAAAAATTGTTGGTTCAGCACAATTACGCAGATTGAACAGTATTCTCCAACATGGATCAATTAATTTATATGCTCAGGAAGATTTAAGCAAAATTGTTTTTAATAATAATGCATTTACCGCTGATAATTACAACATTTTTGCTGATGAAAATAGTCAGAATATTTACCAAACAAATTTAATTAAAAATTTACCTGAAATTGAAAAAGCTTTTATAAAATCATTTTCGGAAAATTTCAATGTAACCTTCGAGATCAAACCATTAACAACAGTGGAAATTAATGCGGCTAACGATACTAGCCATAAATATAAAATTTAAATTTTCTTTAAAACATAAAATTGACCAAGTTTTATCTGAGCTTCCATATTACCTTTATAAGCGGCCTTAGAAAATAGCTCTTCAGCTTTGGCATAATTTTGGGTTACTCCATCACCATCTAAGTACATTTGCGCTAACAAACAGATGGCATTAGTATCATTTTTAATACTTGCTTGAGACAGAAATTTAAATGCTTTATGATAATTTTGATCAACACAATCACCATTAAAATACAATTTACCAAGAAGTGCTTGGGCTTTTTCGTCATTTTGATTACTGGCTTTGACAAGTAAGTCAATGGCTTTTGTTGAATCCTGTTTAACAAAAATGCCCCTAAGATACAAAGCTCCAAGATCCCTTTGGGCTCTTGCATAACATTGATTACTTGATTGTTTTAGTAATTCTAAAGCTTTAGGCACATCTTGTTTAGTACCAGCACCCTTTAAATATAAGTATGATAATTCATACTGAGCTTCAGCTAAATTCTGGTTACTAGCCTTAGAAATTAATTCAAAAGCCTTTTGATTATCCTTAGGCACTCCTTGACCAGACAAATACATTATGCCATAAACAAGTTGAGCATAAGAATTTTTATCAACAATTTTATTTAATATTTCAAGGGCTTTTGCATAATCTTTTTTACAGGCAATTCCAGATAAATAAAATTGGGCAAGCGATACCATTGCGATAGGATCACCTTGATCACTAGCTTCTTTGGAAAAGGCAAATGATTTTTGATAGTCTTGTATTACACCTTTTCCGTCATAATACAATGTTCCAAGTGAAACTTTGGCATAAGGATCATTTTGCTTATTTGCTAATGTATATAAATCAAAAGCCTTTTTATAATCAAGTTCAACCCCTTGCCCACGGTAATACATATCACCAAGATAACACTGAGCTCGAGAATATCCTTGATCAGCTGATTTTGTAAACCATTTTAACGCTTGATTATAATCAATTTGAACATTATCGCCAGTGTAATATAAATTACCTAATTCAAATTGAGCCTTAGCGTTACCATCATTAGCTTTGTTTAATAACTCATTTATTCGGGATGGTTGACTTAAATTATCCGCAAAGCCAAAATTATTAGGGTTATCATAATTGCTTAATTGACACATATAAATTAATGATATTAATAATACGAATCTAAGCATAAACAAAATTAACACCTTATTTTTTTATTACGAAATCATCAACAACGATTAAAAATTCTGTAAATCACAAAATCGATTGTCAACATTATATATTTACCCAAATTAGCAATAATTTATCATTTAAAGATAATAATAGCGTGAAATTAAAATATTTTAAACCCTAGAACATAATATTTTTTTTCAAAATTCAGTAAAAGTCATTTATCAGTTAACTTGCGTTAAAGATATGGTTGTTTAAGTTTTAATCAACATGCGTTAGAATTAATTTATTGTCAGCTAAATTTTTATAATTTTAAGCTTGCGAATTGGCTATAAAATAAAATAGTTAGATAAGTTTTTTTCATCAAGAAAGGAAAAAGGCTCTTAAGGAATTAACTTAAGAGCCTTATAAATCCTGGCACCGGGCTATCTTTCCAGGCAGTCACCCACCAAGTATTGTCGCTGCTAACCGTCTTTACTAACGTGTTCGGGATGGGAACGAGTGTGTTCCGGTTGCACAAGCACCAAGAAAGTTTTAGAGTATAGAAATCAAATAAAATTCTTGGTTTTTATTTAATTTAATACCCTGAAGACTGTATATTGAAGTTAAGAATCACTTTTCCAAAAACTACTTTCGTATTTTTTTTCTGTACTAGACAATTTTATCTATTTGAAGTTAGACAAGCCCTCGGACTATTAGTA
>JAKAZS010000083.1 GCA_021815785.1 bacterium | reverse complement strand
AAAAGTGCCTCAAGGCTATCCTTATTTTGTAAATGGTAATGATGGCGCCCAAGCTCCAACGGCTGGCTCGGATCATGGTAATAATGGCCAACCTCCAACGGCTGGCTCGGATCATGGTAATAATGGTAATGGTGGTGACAGGCAAACTGGTTCACCTGGATCTACTGGTGGTTCGGGTGCGGCCAATACATTAAGCCCACTGGAACAGGCTCAACAAGCTTTAAATGAAGTTCAGCAATCAGGAAAATTAACGCCTGCTATAAATCAGGAGTTTCTAAAGGCAATTCAGGAAAGTGCATCAGGAGCTTCGCCAATATTGCCTGAATTATTAAATCAAGAAAATGTTTTAAAAGGTAAAGTTCATGCACAAATAACGCCAGCTATGGCTAGTGCCTTAGGTCAAATTGATGCTCAGGTGCAAATGGTGGCTTCTAAATATCCGCAAAATGTTCAGGTTGAATTAGCTGACTTATATAAAAAGCTTGCTCAAGCTCCATCTTCAAATTCTGAAAAAGTTGTCGAAGGTGAAATGGTTAAAATTGCCCCTGCACTTCAACCTATATTAGCCAATCGTGATAAGATTACGCAGCCATTAGATGCTAATTTATTTGAATTAAACAAAACCAGATTACAAATAAGTGAAGAAAAGAATGCACCAGCATTGACCTGTTTTGAATATGCTAATGCACTTATGCAATCTGGTGATAAAGCCCAAGCTCAAAAATATTTTCTGACAGCTATCCAAAAAAATAATGATCCAGCCTTAGCCCAAACATTACGCCAGGATGCTATTAATGCAGGTGTTCCGGCTAATGAAATTCAAAATATGCCACCACAAGCTCCAGGTGCTGATATGCCGCCAGCTGGAACAGCTACACCACCACAAGCAGGCGCTGATACGCCACCAGCCGGAGCTACCACACCACCTGGAGCACCACAAGCAGGCGCTGATACGCCACCAGCCGGAGCTACCACACCACCTGGAGCACCACAAGCTGGCGCTGATACGCCGCCAGCTCCAGGCTCTGATACGCCGCCAGCTGGAACGACCACACCACCAGGGGCTGATACACCCCCAGCTGCAACTACCACCGCACCAGGGGCTCCAGTCTCTGATACCGGAGCTACAGCCTCAAGTATTTTAGATCAAGCTGATGCTGGATTTAATAAAGCTACTGATAAACAGGCCGCTATTAAACAATATGCACCAGAATATGAAAAGGCTATTGCTTTAGCCGATAGTGAATTTAATACGATAAATCAGCAAGTCACTGCTGATGACGCTAAGCTTGAGCAGAAAGCTCAACCTTATTTGACTCCAGCTTATAAAAATGAGTTGAATACATTAAAAACAGCCGTAGATAATGATATTAAAGCTTTAACTCCAGCTGAACAACAAGAATATAATGTTTTATATGATCCAAAAGCTACTGCGGCTCAAAAAGCTGCTGCTAAAGCTAGTTTGGAAAAAAGTAATCCTCAGTTATTTAAAGATATGCAAGCTTATGCCGATAAATTAAATCCATTATTAGCTATTACTGCAGAAGTCAAGAAAAATGATACCGCTAAAGGTGAAGCTGAATTAGCTAAGTTTTACGCACGTTTAGAATATTCTAAAGCCTTAGACGCTGCAAGCCAAGATAATCTTGCTAAAAATGAATTATTACAGGCATTCAGTGTTGTAGATCCAAAAATCTGGCCATCGCTTGAAAAATCTCCAGAAGTTTCGGCTTTAGCAAGTAAATTAAAAATTAGCGAAGCTGATATAACTGCTTATGCTAAGGCACATCCGGATACGACAACTGTAACGGCTGCAACCCCAGAAGCCCCGGCAACCCCAGGATCTCCAGCTAAACCAGGCGCTCCAACAGCTCCAGGAGCAGTTGCAACCCCAGGAGCTCCAGCTAAACCCGGCGCTCCAGCCGTTCCAGGAGCAGTTGCAACCCCAGGAGCTCCAGCAGCTCCAGGAGCCCCAGCAGCTCCAGGATCTGGTGGTTCAGATACTGTCACTCCTAAAGAAATTCAAAAGAATGTTAATTTAGGGCTTGCCGAATTGCAAAAATCCGGAATTGTTGCTAGCGAACCATATTTTGAAAAAGCAATTGCTGAATCCCAAAAATTAAATGATCCAGTTGCTTTAACCAAACAAATTGATGAAATTGAAGGAATTTTAAAATCAGGCCAGTTAAATGGTAAACCTTTAACGCCAGCTGAAATCTTAACGGCCCATACTATGCTGAAAGCTGATTTCACTAGTGTCATGCAACCCATTCAATTAATGGAAGGTTATGCTGCAGCCTTAGCTCAGGACAAACAATATAAGAAAGCTGCTAGCGTTTATCAAGAAGCCATTAATTTAAGTGATAAATTACCGATAGCCCAAATGAAAGAAGAAGTTTCTTTATTGAATGATGCAATTAAAAATCCTGATTTTATTCAAGATCAAGCAGGCTTAAAAAAATTCCAAACCGAACTTCAAGGAACTGATTTAAATTCTGGTGATATTAATGCGCCGATAACTTTAAGAAAAAATTTGGTGCAATTTTATTTAGGCAGTCTAATCAATGCCAAAACCGGCAAGAATGATTTAGCTGATGTATTTCAACCTCAACAGGCCATGGACTTAATTAATCAAGCTAAAGCTTACGAAAAATCTACTTATGGTATTAATTTAGATAAAGATCCCAGTAAAGATCCTTTATTATCCCAATTGGCAACTTTAACCATTGATAATATGCCAGCAGAATTAAAGAAAAAATATGAAAATTTATCGGGGTTCTGGAATCATGCTATAGCTGATACATCTGCTGGTGTTGTTGGTATGGGATTAGCCATAGGTGTTGCAGCTTTATTACGGAATCCGGAAATAGCTGAAGAAGCTGTTGCTGGTGGCGCGGACATTAGTAAATTAGGTCTAACATTAGGTAAAGGTGCCTTAAGTGTTGGTGCTGGCTTAGCTGGAGCTATAGGTACAGACTACGAAGTCTTTAACCATATTAGCGGATCGAAAGAAAGTGTAGCTGACGCTGCCTTACATGGCTCAGCCGCTTTAGCTGGTATGGGTGCTATTTATTTTGGCAAAGATACTTTTGGTAAATTATTATTCAAAGGCCCAAATACTGATGCAGCATCTCTTTTAGAAAGAGTCGGTAATAGTGGCGTGGATAATTTAGGTGATTTAAATAAAATTCTTGATGGCCAAAAAATTAGTGCTATAGCTATTAAAGGCGTTGACAATTCGGCTTCTACCTTAAATATTGCTAATATTGCTCGAGGTGGAGCTATGACTGGTGCTAAAACCGCTGGTGAACTAACTGACCATTTAGGCGTTTTAAAAACGGCTATCAATGGGGTTGATGCTTCAGCATCGATAGGTTCATTAACTGGCGTGGACTCTAAGCTGGCTGCTAGTTTAGCAAATAAAGGAATTACCACTGCTGGCGACGCCCAGAAAGTATTGGATCAATTTGGGAGCTTAGCTGATGGTAATTTACCAGGAATCAGTGCTGATACTAAAATTGCTGATATTGGTAAGGCTTTACCTAAATCAGCAGCTGCTCGAGCTACTTTGTTAAAAGATACATTGGATGCTATGCCTAAATCAGCCGCTACTACTATTAGCGACAGTAAAAATCTTGCTGAAAAAACAATTTCTGATTTTAATAAATTGCAAGGTTTAAGAAGTGCCCAAGAAATTAAAGCAATTGCTGGTATTGATGCAGGCAAAGTAACCGTTGGTCAGTTAAACGAAATTGATGCTTTAAATGCTACTATTGGTGAACCCGGATATACAACCGGTCAATTATTGGGTAGGGTAAAACTATTAGATAATATTGCTACTAGTCCTGAATTTGCTGATGAAGCAAAAGCTAATGCTACATTACTTAAAAATATACCAAATTTTCCTGCTGATGTTGCCAAAAACCTAGCTAGTAAATATGATATTTATACGGTTGAAGACTTACAAAAATCTTCGAATTTTCCAGAATTTGAACAAAAAATAACTAATGGTATTGAACAAAGCACCAAAATCAGCGATATAAACACTGCCTTAAATGCTACGA
The DNA here is from genome assembly GCA_021815785.1 of bacterium. Taxonomy (GTDB): domain Bacteria; phylum Cyanobacteriota; class Vampirovibrionia; order Obscuribacterales; family JAKAZS01; genus JAKAZS01. The sequence continues at coordinate 7,778 of JAKAZS010000083.1, read as the reverse complement.
CTAAAGAATCTGTAACTGGTATGTTTAGCAAAATTAAAGCTATGCCAGGTAAAATAATTAATGCCGGTCTTCATCCTCTGGACACCGCAAAATCAATTGGCAATTTAGTGCATAATATTAATCCATTTAGTACCATGGATTTTGAAACAACGTCTGCTGATGCCTTAAAATATCGACGTTTCTTATCTGGTTATGGTACCGCTTTAACTTCATTATCAGCTTATGCCTATCCTACGGGCATTTATGATAATGTCTTTAAAGGTGAAATTAATCCAGCTACCGGTAAACCTTATACGTTAGGTCAGGAATTTTTAAATATTACCTGGTCGGGCCGGAATTCGGGTAGTTTATCGGGTGAATTAATGGGTAATATATTCTTTCAGGCAGCCATGATTGCACCATTTTTAGAATCGGGAGCCATTGCTAAAAATATAACCAGTGACGTTGGTACTCCATCTTTAAAAAATACCTTAAAATCAGCAATAACACACCCCGTAGATGCTCTTAAATCTGGTATAAGTCATTTGAATGCTGCTAGTGAAGCTGGATCTCCTTTAGCAGGCTTTATTGCCCCAACTTACTGGTCAGCTTTAACGCATGGTTTCCAAATTCAGCAAGGCAGTAATGTTTCGGCTGCAGCAGCTCCATATAAAGATTTATTGGATCAAAGTCAAACACCAATAAAAAATGAAACGCCACCAGCACCGTCTCCAGCATCAACTGATACTAGTGGCAATACTGGCGGAGCTAATACTACCGGTAACAATTCTGGAAGCTAGTATTAATCAATAATTATTAATTAAAGTAATTATATTTGGTTTATAGTTTAAATTTACTTTAATCAAAGTTATAGTGAAATAATCGGTAATTGGCGCGATTAAAGGTACAGATTAAATGATTTTGATATAAATTCAAATTAGCCGTACCAAAATTTTCTTCAGTTATGGTTGTTGGTGAATTTAAACCGATAACTTGACCATTGCGAAAATCAAGCATTTTTAACGTTGAATTTCGTAAAACCAAATAAATTACTTGGTTTTTTTGATCATAAGTTATCGGTTTGCCGCCAAATCCCCATGCAATTGTAGAATTTTCACACCTTGACCAAATGTTTTCGCCATTTAAGCTGTATAGTTGAATATGAGTATTTAATTCCTGATTATATTTAAAAATATCATCATAACTTTTTTCTGATTTTTTACTTTCATATCCCGATATCAGTAGATGATTATCGATAAAACAAATGTTTTTAACTAAATAATTAATTTTAAATGAACATACTAAATTCTTAAGCTTAAAAAATGGCTTTTCATTATATGCATAAACCAAGAAAGTAGTATCATTAGCTAAGGCTAAAAGATTAAGTTCTCGATTGTTAGCAATAATATTAATTTTACCAAGGTTATTTAAGATTGTAAAATAGTCTAGTTGATAAATATTAGTAAACATTTCATTTAAATTCATAAAATTTTTTTCAAGATAGCTTTGTGTAATTAACGGGTTGGATACTATTAATCCAGTTGTGGGGCTATCATTAATACCATAAACGCTTGATGATGAAGTAAGTAATTGTCTATTAATAATGCAGGTGTGTTCAGTATCACTAGCAAATCTAAGTAAATATTCAGGATGTAAATTTTGCTTTAGATTGAATATGCGGATAATACCATAATGATTTAAAGCAAATAGGTATTTATCTTTAATTAGTAAGGCATGCATATCCATGTCAAATTGTGACTCTTCGTCAAGCGTTGAAAAAAACGAAAAATCATAAATAGCATTTTTTTTTAGTTTGCATTGACGGTTTTTAATTTTTAATTTACTTAATTCAATATTTTTGCCTAAGTTATTGATAATAAGATTATCCTTATAGCTGGTTAGACATAATATTCCTTCAGCTTGGCTATTAACAAGATGACTGCGATAATTGGTATCAGTAATGTTAATATTATACTTTAGCATTGTTAAGCTTTAAGATCATGGACAGCTTGTCAATAACACTTTGAGGCATAATTGTTGACATGCATTTAAGTGTTATTTCAGCTTTACAATCCCAGGGAAGAAAAGTTGCAAAGTTTTTATCTGGATTGGTATTAGAAAATTTATCATACTGTTCATTACATAAAATACTACAATGTTTTGCTGAAATATTATAAGAATTAGGATAGGGGCGGTAATATACATCGTTGTGACCAAACATAATTATGGTTGGAGTTCCTTGATTCACACTGATATGGGCTAAGCCAGAGTCAATTGTCACCACTGCTTTAGCTGAAGACAAAATATTAATCGCTGACGATAATTGTGGTGTATCAACATGTTTAACACCTAAATTAATGAGGTCAGCTAATTGCTGGGATTCATTGATTCGGCCCAGTAAAATAACATTATAGTTATGTTTGGTTAAAAAACGATGTATTTCCAGCCAATATTCTGTTGGCCATGATTTAAAAGGACCAAAACTATTTGCAATGAAAATTAGCGTATTTTCATACTGGGGTAATTTTTGATGAGTTAATTTAACTAATTTATGTTCCGCAAATGGTAAATTAAAATCATTACAGATTATTTTTAGAATGTCATTTATATGATAATTGGGATAGTTTTGCTTAAATAATGTTCCACCCCACCAGTAATTTTTTTGTAAATCATGATTCCTTAAATTGATAATTTGTGCTGCTGTGTCAATTTTGTTTATATCATTATGTGAAATACTTCCTTTTAAACCTATGACACTGTCGTAAGCTTCTTTTTGTAAGGCATTACTATAAATCCCATAAGTAGGAATTTGGCGACTAATTAATTCTTGGATAATGGGTAAACAGACAACTAAATCACCTAAACCCCATGATACTGGAGAAATATAAAAATTAGGAATGGTTTGAGGTAGTTTGTTATTTGGCATAATTAAATATTGACAAATCACTTAGCTTAAAATCTTAAACATTACTTTGAATTTTATACTTTAAATTTGTGAACTATACATAAATTAATTGAATCTAAGTAGAATGATTTTGCTAATTATAAATTTAAGCCTGGAAATGTTTTCGATAATGTAAATTTTATATTTTTCGGCCATTTAAAATTAAATCTAAGACTTCATTTAAATTGTCAGCAACAAATCTTGGTCCAGCCGTGTGTAATATTTGACGAGTATGAATACCGGTAGTTACACCAATAGAATCAACATTAGCATTTCTCGCCATTTCCAAATCATAAGTTGAATCGCCAATGACTACAGCTTCTTGATAGTTAATGTTAAGATTACTTAAAGTAATCTGGACTGATTCAGGATGAGGTTTGTGATTATTTACGTCTTGGGCGCCAATTACCAGGCAAAAATAGTCCAATAAATTATGGTGGTCTAAAACTTCTTCAATTAAATGACGACGTTTAGATGAAGCAATGGAAATTTTAATGTCATTTTTAGCTAATTTAGCTAGCATATCCTTGAGGAAAGGAAAAGGTGGGCAAATTTCAATTGTCTGTTGATCGTAGATAGCTCGATAGCGTTCAGCTACCTGTGTCCAATATTCTTCATTTTTGTCAGGTAGAACCGTTTGCATCTGTTTAACTAACGGAACACCAATTAAGTTTTTCCAATCATCAACAATTTGCATGGGGAAATTATATTCCAGGGCAACTTGTTCCATTACGGTAACAATTCCTGGGGCTGAATCTACTAGCGTTCCATCAAAATCAAATATGGCTAATTTATACAAAATTTAAATTCCTCTACTGGTAATTTAATTTTACCACATTATAGAAGTTTTCAAACAAATACATTGCATCAGTTGGTCCAGGATGTGCCTCAGGGTGAAACTGGACACAGTTTATCGGTAATTCTTTATGAAAAAAACCTTCAAGCGAATTATCATTTAAATTTATAAAACTTGGCACTAAACAGTCAGGAAGTGAGTTTATGTCTACGGCAAAACCATGATTGTGAGCGGTTATATGAACCTGATTGGTGAGTAAATTTTTAACAGGCTGATTGCCACCACGATGACCAAATTTTAGTTTATAAGTTTTGGCTTTACACGCTAAGGCCATTAATTGATGACCAAGACAGATAGCTAATACTGGTTTGTGCGAATTTTTAATTTTGATTACTTCATTTATGATAGCTTCATTGCTACTAGGATCGCCAGGACCATTAGATAACAAAAAACCATCAGGGTTAATTTGCATTAATTCTGCAAATTTTGTATTCGCCGGGAAAACCGTAATATCAAAGTCAAACTTTTTTAAACAGTTAATAATACTGTCTTTAATGCCATAATCTAAACAGGCAATTTTATATTGACCTGATTGAATTTTACTTGGTTTGTTTCTGGTTACTATACTAGTAAGGTCTAAGCCTAGCATGGATTTTGAGCTTTTGGCTAAATCGACTATATTTTCTTTACTATAATTATCATCACAAATCACCGCACGCATAGCGCCAAGATCTCTTATATGCCTAGTTAAAGCCCTAGTATCAATATTGTAAAGACCAATGACTTTATTAGCTACTAAATAATCGGCTAACGAATATAAACCTAAATGATTACTAAAATTAGTACTTAAATTCTTTATTACTAGTCCTTTAGCGTAAACAGATTGACTTTCTTGATCAGAATCATTACAGCCATAATTTCCTATTTCAGGATACGTCATCGTAATTATTTGTTCAGCATAACTAGGATCGCTAAGAATTTCTTGATAACCAGTCATACTTGTATTAAAAACAATTTCACCAGTACTTAATCCGTTAAAGCCAAAATGATACCCAGTAAAAATTTTGCCATCTTCAAGGGCGAGATAACCAGTAACTGGTGAAAATGGATTATTCATGGGAATATTTTTTAAGTTCAGGTGTTTAATTTGTTCACTTTCTATACTTTTAAATTAATAATACTCGATTCAATTGTATTTTTTTAGCAATTTTAAATTTTAATAATTAGCCTTTGAGTACTTGTCAACCTTGCCTTGTCAACTATACATGGTTACAAGATAGGTTAGTATTTTGCTAAAATAAGGGGTTAAATTAAAGGAAAATAAAATTTAAATTATTTATTAAATGCTTAATTATCGATAAAACCTATTTATAATTTAAATTGTTAGGAGTTAAAAATTAAGGAAAACTTAAAATGAATGATATTAGCTTATATTCAAATGCCTTTTTGGGACTATTGCCTGAATTCGTGATTGTTCTAGCAATTTTAATTTCCAGTGTCTGGAATTTATTTGTCCCTAAGCTTAAATTTTTAACTCCTTGGTTTGGACTTTTGGCAACTTTTGTTTCAAGTATGATGTTGGCTTTCCAGTTAAATATTGGAACGGTAAGTTTATTTAACGGCGTTTTCACAATTGATAAGCTTACTGTTATCTTTGGTATTTTTATTAATATAATTGGCTTTATCGTTATTCTCATGACAATGGGTTATGAACAGCATTTAAAAGATAACGCTGGTGAGTTTTATACTATTTTACTAACAGCGATTGTGTCCGTAATGCTTTTAGCCGGATCCAGTGAATTGGTGCTTCTTTTTGTCGCTTTAGAAACATTAAGTATTGCCTGTGTCATGTTAGCTGGATTTGAAAAACAAGATGTAAAAAGTCAAGAAGCCTGTCTTAAATATTTAATTTCTACAGCAGCCGTAACTTCAACTTTACTTTATGGTTTTTCGTTTATTTATGGTCTGACCGGATCGACCATGTTTAGTGTTATTCAGGAACAGTTTGTAACATTAAGCATGTCCCCGCATTCACTAATTAGCGTATTAATTTTAGTTTTACTAATTAGTGCAGTAGGCTTTAAATTATCGATTGTCCCATTTCACATGTGGACACCTGATGTGTTTGAAGGAGCACCAACACCAGTAACGGCATTTTTATCAATTGGCTCCAAACTAGGAGCTTTTGCTATTGCTTTAAGACTGTTAGTAGTTGTCTTTGGCAAGGCTATTTTCTACTGGACTTTAATTTTAAGTATTTTAGCGGTTTTATCAATGGTTGTAGGTAATTTAATTGCCTTAAGCCAAAAATCTTTCAAAAGAATGTTGGCCTATTCTTCAATAGCTCATATTGGTTATATGCTTATTGGTATCGTAGAAGGTAGCAGCGTTGGCGTTAGCGCGGCCATGTTTTATTTGATTGTTTATGGTTTTATGAATTTAGGGGCTTTTGCTGCAGCAATTTTATTTACGAATGAAACCAATTCCGATAATATTGATGATTATGCTGGTCTTATCCGCAAACGGCCAATTTTAGCGCTTGGTTTATCTCTATGTCTGATTAATCTGGCTGGTTTACCCATTCCACCCGCTGGATTTTTAGCTAAATTCTTTGTTTTTTCAGCTGGATTTAATATGGGTACTATTCCTATTTTCTTTAATTACAGTGCTCATATTGGTTCCTTTTTAGTAGTGATTGCTTTATTAACATCCATTCCGGCAATTTATTATTACACCAGAGTCGTTATAAAAATGTTAGTCAGCGAACCTAGTGATGTTGTAAAAGCTTTACCTGATAAAAGACAGTCACAAATGGTATCGCAAACTGGTCCGATTACAGCTTTAGGATTTTGTATAGTAATGCTTTGTTTAATTGGTACAAATTTAGTTGATTTAACCATGAATATATCACAAACTTCAATCAAACCATTATATGTAAGTCATGAAAGCCGTTCACCTAACAGCGAGTTTTAGTTAAATAATTTATGACGGTTTTTTTTTTCAGGCTTGCATAATTTTAATCAGCTTAAATCTTTTCTTTGCCTATAATTCAAATTTTAGTGATTTAATTTATTTAATACCTAATTTACACTATGTGTATAACTGTATTACTCATAATCTTTCACCTGCGTGGAATCCTTATATAGCCTGCGGAATTAATGAATTAGCCATTCCGGGATCGGGCATATTTTATCTGCCTAACTATTTGACTTGTTTTATGAATCCTGAAATGGCATTAAGAATTTTACGATGCATTCATTTGATTTTAATTTTTTTTGCAAGTACTTATTTCTATAAATTATTACTTACTTCGGTAAATAGAGCAATTTTATCAGCTTCAATTTTAACCATAACTTTTTATCCGATAGTTAATTTAGCTAGTTTAAATTCTCTTGAAAGTTTTGTCTGGCTAGTTATAATGGGAATTTTAAAAATTCGTTTAAATCAAGGCAATGGCCACAAATATTGGGTGTTTTGTTTAATTTCTCTAACTATTGCTCTGGGAATGTTTTGTGGTTTACCCTTACAATTTAGGGTTTTAATTTTGGGAATTATTTTAATACCAAATCCATATTATAAACCCCAAAAAAAAGAACTAATTTATTATTGGCTGTCAATTATGGCCGGAGCTTTAATTGCTTATCCATCATATATTTACTTATTTGAAAGATTATTGAGCGTAATTCAATTTAACTTTCAAATTAGTAGTTTATTACAAACAAATGATTTTGTCTTACCATTAATTGCGACTTTAAATAATATAAAAATTTTTATTCAATATAATCCTATTTGTGTGTTCATTTTTATTTTAGGTTGTTTTACCAAGAATTTTAAATATCTTCGTCATTGTCTTAGCTTTATAGTTTTGTTTTTTATTTTAGGCCTATTAAATGATCTGTTTTATAATTTATATAATATCCATAGTTTAAGTTGTTTAAGCTATATCGCTAATAAGCATAATTTGAACTTCTTTTATATTCTTGGTTTGATGCCAGCGTCTTTGGTCATAGGTTTAGGATATACCAGTCTTACCCATAAGCAAAATACTCATGCCAATAA
>JAKAZS010000082.1 GCA_021815785.1 bacterium | reverse complement strand
ATTTCATAGTCTTCGGCGATAGTTTCTTCTAATGTATTTTCAGTTTGGTTTTGCGAGTCAGAAATATCTTGAAGCCTCTGGGCCAATTTCCCTAAGGTATTCGATATAGCGAAACTGGATGAAGCTAGCAATTTTCTTAAAATCAGAGTCATAAGTTTACGTTGGCTAGCTGGCAATGCATAGAGGTTTTCACGCTGTAAATAAGTTGAGACCAGCTCATAAAGCTTAGCCTCATCACTGCTAGGTACAAATTCTTGGGTAATTGGTATTCTATTGGTATAACGAACATATTCAAGTACTTGCCGCCGCAAAGTTCTTTGGCAAACAGGCTTAAGCCTATTTCTTAAAGCAGCGTAATCGTTTTCGTTGCGAAGGTTGATAAACTGTGATTTAAAGCTAGACAAATCGCCAAATGTGTAATCATCAATAATACTCACTAAACCAAATAGCTCCAGCAAACTGTTTTGCAATGGTGTAGCTGTTAATAGAACTTTAGGGGCATTGGCAACACATTCTTTTACAGCTTTTGCTATTTGATTACCTGGTTTATAGACGTTACGCAAGCGGTGCGCTTCATCAATAATAACTAGATCCCAGTTGATTTTTTTTATATAGATACCTTTTGTTTTTGCAAATTGGTAAGAACAGATAACGATTTCATTTTGTTCGAAAGGGTTCAAATTGCCCTGGTTAATAAACGAATTAAAAGATTTCGTTTCTAAAATCGTAGCGTTAAGAAAAAATTTCTCAGCCAATTCCTGATGCCATTGTTTTCTAAGGTTGGCTGGCACAATAATCAAAAGCTTGCGGGTCTTTTGCGCCCATTTCTGCGCCAGCAGAATGCCAGCTTCAATAGTTTTACCTAAACCTACTTCATCAGCTAGGATTGCTCCTTTAGATAGTGGCGAACGGAAGGCAAATAAAGCAGCGTCAATTTGATGTGGATTTAAGTCAACTTGAGCGTCAGCTAAAGAGGCTGCCAATTTATCGATGCTATCGGATGAGCAGCGCTTGGTTAATTCGTGGGCGTAATACTTTAAATGGTAGTTTGTTGCCGTATTTTCTAATAGTGTTTGATTTTTTGCGTCTGTAGATTGCATGAGATTAATAAATGTCTAGTTAATGGCAATTAGTTTATTAACGATACATAAGATATTTAACCAGCCGATTAAGCCGTTAAAATTTTAAATTATAAGAATTTTATCATATTTCCATTAACCATTGAGTATCTTGGCAATTAACTTTTATTAATGCACAAAATTTCAATGAAATTAATTTATTGATCTAAGAAAAGCGCAATTTGAAATTTTTGAAAGAGTTCAACATCTTTTGGTATTGGAGGTATTTTTTTTCATATTTTTAAACTTTGGCTAAATGAAAATTAGTACCAAATAACTTCGGCTAAAAATTCTCTATGTATATTAAAGGCAATGTCAGTTAAAGATAACTTATCGGTATCTATAATTATATCTGCCTTACTATAAAACTTTTCTCTTTCTTCCAGCATTTGTAATAAAATAGAATTTAGTGACTCAGGGGTTTTATTAGATAACATAGGTCTATTGGCAATGCCATCACTGGCTAATCTTTTAACTAATATATCAATACTGGTTTTCAAATAAATAAGATAACTGCATTTAGCTAATTTGTCAAAGTTATTATTATAACATGGTAAACCAGCTCCTGTTGCCACAATTGAAAAATTAGGCTTAAGACTAATTTCTGCTAAAATCTGAGTTTCTAATTGTCGAAAATATTTTTCACCATGATTTAAAAAAATTTCTGGTATCATTTTTTTTTCTTTTTCTTCAATTAATTTATCAGTATCAATAAAATTCAGTTTAATACTTTGCGATAATTTTAGACCTACCGAAGTTTTCCCGGATCCGGATAGACCTATTAAAGCAATTAGTTTTAACTTTCTATCATTACCTAAATTATTATTCAAACTTAATGACCTTTATCGTGAATCCAATTTTTTTGATGATTTATTTTTGATTTAAGCGAAATTTTTACTATGGTTAATTATTACTGACTATATTTATTACTTACATATTCATTAATAAGTTGAATAAAATCATTGGTTAAATTATCGCCACTTAGGGTTGTTACATGTTTACCATCAATAAATACCGGTGCCTTGGGTTCTTCATTGGTTCCAGGCAAAGATATTCCTATATCCGCGTGTTTGGATTCACCTGGCCCATTTACAATACAGCCCATCACCGCTATTTTTAAATCTTCATAGCCTGGATAAGATTGCATCCAGTTGGATCGATTACGGTTAATGTGATTGGTAATATCTTTAGTTAATTCTTGAAAATAGGTGCTGGTAGTTCGACCACAGCCAGGACAAGAAACTATTTCTGGATCGGTAATTTTTAAGTTTAAGGCCTGTAATATTTGGCGACAGATTTCAACTTCTTTGGTTCTTGATTCATTAGGTTCAGGTGTCAATGAAACTCTTATCGTATCACCAATACCTTGATTTAATAAAATTCCTAAAGCAACACTTGAGGTTACGATACCTTTACTGCCCATTCCTGCTTCGGTTAAGCCAACATGAAGAGGGTAGTTACAGTTTAGGGCTAGTTTTTCATACACATCAATTAAATCATTTACCCGGGATACTTTAGTACTAATAATAATTTTGTCTTGACTAAGACCAAGTTTAACAGCTAATTCAGCACTCATAAGCGCGCTTTTTATTAATGCGTCCTTAAGTACTGTTGATGAATCCTTAGGTTCTGTTAATTTACTGTTTTCATCCATTAATTTTTTTAATAAGTCAGGATCTAATGATCCCCAGTTAACGCCAATTCTTACGGGTTTGTCGTGTAAAATAGCTGTTTCAATCAGGCTTTGAAAATTCTCATCATGTTTATCGTGCCTGCCTACATTCCCTGGATTGATACGATACTTAGCTAATAATCGAGCCATTTCGTGGTATTTTTTTAATAAAATGTGACCATTGTAGTGAAAATCTCCAACGATGGGAATGTCTAAATTTTGCTTAGTTAAATAAGCACAGATTTGTGGGACACTGGCTGCCGATTCTTCATTGTTTACGGTGATTCTGACGATTTGAGCACCAGCATTATATAATTCAATAATTTGCTTAGCTGTAGCTAGACTATCGCTGGTATCAGTATTAGTCATTGACTGAATAACTATTGGTTGCCCGCCACCAATTATAACATTGCCAACTTTTACTTTAAATGATTTTCGCCGTTGTAACATAAAAAAAATTAAGCACCAGTTTGTGGTGAATTCTTATCGAGGAATTTTTGTAAAATTATGGCAGCGGCCACTTTATCTTTTAAGCCTTTATTGCGACCAGTCTTTTTCCCCACTGCTACCAGGGTTCGAATTGCTGAAACCGTAGACAACCGCTCATCTTCATAGATTACCGGCAAATTAGTATATTGCGCTAGCCTTTTCCCAAACGATTGCGTTCGAATTGCTTGATCACCAATACTGCCATTCATATTAAGGGGTAAACCAATCACAATTTCGACAATGCTATGGCGGTCAATTATGTCTTTAATTGTCTGTAAGTCATAATCTGAGTTGCGCCGGTTTATGGTATCTAATCCCGAGGCCGTAATGCCAAGGGGGTCAGAAATCGCTACACCGATACGCTTATCACCTACATCTAAGCCTAAAATTCTTGGTTTAGAACCCATAAAATGAAAACCTAATTTACAATACTAAAAAGGAATAATTAATCTATCAGCAGTTAAATTTTAAATTAAATTACCAGATAGTATATTAATTAAATTTAATTAAAAAATTTTAATAATATGCAATGTTACTATATATCGGTTAGAATTATTACAATATTAATTACTTCTGCTGCTTAATTTAAACGTATTATGAATTTATATCTTATTCGCCATGGTATTGCTCACGATCTTCATGAATCTGGTATAGCTGAAGATAGTCAAAGGCAGTTGACTAAAGAAGGCAAGGAACAGTTAAAAGAAGTCAGTAAAGGTTTAGTTAAGCTTAAAATTAAGCCAGATCATATTTTTTCAAGTCCGCTAATTCGAGCTAGGCAGACTGCTGAGATAATTGCTAATACTTTTAATCATCATCAAAATATAAATATTATTCAAAGTTTAGCTCCAGGTTATAGTTTTAGTGATTTGTACAAAGATTTAAAAGCTCATTCCCCGTTTGAGGAAATTTTTTTGGTTGGCCATGAGCCTAGTTTAAGCCTCTTAGCCAGTCATTTATTGTGGGCTGGCGATGAATTAAACATTAGTTTTAAAAAAGCGTCTGTGTGTCGGATTGATATTTATGATATTCCTCCAACTACACCAGGTACTTTAAAATGGATATTAACCCCTAAGCTTATTCAGTCTTTAATAGGCTTGTAAATGGTTTTTTACATTAGTGAATTTTTTTGAAGTTATTGATATGTTTTATTGTTAAATAATATATAGCCACCTACATGAAAGGCGGTATCTGTATGGTGCGTCCAGTGAATGACGCCACCTAAATTGTTCCAGATATATTCACCTTTAATCGTGACTTCATCGTTAGCTTTAAGAGGTACACAAGGAGCCATTTTTAGATCGTGAGCAATAAGCACCGTTGAATTATTGTTTAATTTAATTAAAAATCGTTCATGAGGCAAGCCATAAAGATCATAACTGAGCATTTTATAAACTTTAGCTTTGACGACAACTTCGACATGTTTTAGATGGTCTTTTTGTGCCTGGTAAATATCGATAAGACCAGTTGATGATTTTTGTTGATTTTGAACTGGAGAAGGTTTAAAAAAATTAAAGATATCAAAGAAATTAGATTTTGGCGGTAGATTTATTGCGTTAGATTTAATTGGTTGACTTAATTGTTGACTAAAAGTTAAGCTGGTTTGTGAAAAGTAGGTTAAAATTGTTAGTAAACACAAACTAATAATGCGAAACTTAATTTTAAACATTGTTTTCATCCTGGAAGAATAATAATAAAATAAATAAATTTATCTGAATTTAGATATTATTTTAGAGCATTTTTTGAAAAGTTTTAAATGTGGTATAAAGTTATTGTAGGAAAAGTTTAACCTCGTCTAATCGTTAAAAATGTTATCAAGTATTTATTTAGCTGGAAGTAGTTACGATTCACCGGAAATAATTGGTCTGGACCCTAATTATGATTGGCGATGTCAGGCTGTTTCCCGGCTAGGCAGTTATGGTTTATCGGTTATTAATCCCATTGAAATTAGCTTTGCGGCAATGGATACCGCTAATATCAATGAAACTGAATCCGATAAGGATCCCCGCATCGTACGTGCCCTAGATTTAATTGACCAGTCTGATGCTTTATTGGCCAATATCAATTTGTCTAGTTATGGCACCGCTATGGAAATTTTTTACGCTTATAATAAAGGTAAAATGGTTACAGTTGTGGGTCCATCACCATTTAGTCCTTGGATTTTAGCTCATTCTAAAGCTTGTTTTGGTAATATTGATTCGGCTTTAGATTATATTATTGATAAACGAACATACACCAATCCCATTAATTGGGCGTTACGTTTCGAAGCCCAATTAAGCGAGCGATATGAACAATTTCCGCCGATTGGGCAAGCTGATTATAAGTTCTTTGGTGGTGATATACCTGTTTTAGTGTTAAGCCCCCATGCTACCGGATTTTTTAAAAATGGTCAATTTATGGAACCTGATACTTTTACGGGGTCTTTAGCCTATGTTTTACATCGTTTAACCAGAGCCTATAGTTTTAATTCTAATTTTTGTTTAGCAGCCGATCCTGCGTCATATCAAAACACGCCTTTTAATCGTTCCTTAGCTGATATTATTAAGACTGGTAAAATTGGTTTAGTACTGATTTTAGCAGGGTCCTCTTGGCAGGAAGTTCAACGAATAACAATTAGTAGCAGTTTAATTAATAATAAACCCAATAAGTATTTGACGCATTTAAAAAATACTTTGTCCAATATCGAAAACAATATTTTAATTGAAGATATAGATGAAAGCATGGCACCCATCAACAATTTTTTAACTAAGGAATTAAATGTTAATACTATTGTGATAAAATTACATAAACGTTATCGGATGCCAAAATTACAAGCAGATTTATTTACCAATTTAATTAATAGTTTAAGTAATTTTATTAATGATGTAGGTCAAGAATTAGCGAAGGAAGCCTAAATGAATTCTTCAATGCATTATCCCATAATGATTATAATTAGCTGTAAAAATAATAAGGAAGCTAAAAAAATTGGTAAATCACTGATAAATAACCGCTTAGCAGCTTGTGTTCAAATAATCAAAAAAATAAAATCATACTTTATTTTCAATGAAAATTTTGTTAGCGATTCTGAAGCTTTAATGCTAGTCAAAACTACCCATGAACATTATGAAGCTATTGTTAAAAGCGTAAACCAGCTTCATAGCTATGAAATTCCTGAGATAATTAGTTTTAAAATGGATAATATTAATGAAGCTTATGTTAATTGGCTGTTTAATCAAGTTGAGAAAATATCATGAAAATGAGGTTCTAATAAATGAGTCGGGATACCATTGTTAAAACATTTTGGGACAATGTTGAAAGTCAAAATGATAAGACGGCTATTTTATCTAAAAAATTTGGCAAATATCAGCCCATTTCATGGATGCAATTAGGTAATTATGTTTTAAAGTTAGCCAGTTTTTTATTAGATCACCAGATAAAGCAATCTGAATGTGTTGCTATTTTAGCCAATTCTCGTTATGAATGGACGGTTGCCGATTTAAGCATTCTTAGTGTTAACGGTGTTTGTGTGCCAATTTATCCGACCCATACAAGTTCGGAAATTGCCTTTTTGCTAAATCATAGTCAAACTCAAGCAATTATTGTTGAAAATAAATGGCAATTGGAAAAGTTATTGGCGCTTAGCGATCTTTTACTTAAATTTGTAATTGTCATCGATCCTAAAGATATTGATTTACAGGCAAATTATCCTTATCCAGTGTTTAGCTATGAAGATATTATTATGGTAGAGGCTAAACATACTATTGCTCAAATACAGGAATATTGGCCGCTTCGAGAAGATTTGGCTTCAATAATCTATACTTCTGGTACTACCGGTAATCCTAAAGGGGTTATGATAAGTCATAAAAACATTGATTTTATCTGTAAAACGATAATGAGTGTGGCTAATATTCAGCATACTGATTTGATCCTGTCATTTTTACCGTTATCTCATGTTTATGAACGAGTTGGTGGTCAATTTTTGGCAATTTGCGCCAAAGTACCTTTAGCTTATGCCGAATCAATGGATCAAGTTGCTAAAAATTTGCTTGAGGTTAAACCTACCTATATTAATGCCGTGCCTCGATTTTATGAAAAAGTATACCAACATATAAATTCAGAAATAAAAAAAATGCCCCAAGCTCAGCGATATTTGGTTAGATGGGCTATTGCTATTGGTACCAGAGCCTACAATCAAGCAAAGTCTCATAAAAATGAATCTAAATTAATTAATAATATTTATAAAACTGAATTAAGAATTGCTGATAGGCTCGTGTACTCAAAAATTCGCCAGCGCCTGGGCGGCCGTCTTAGAATGATGACTTCAGGAGCAGCTCCACTAGCTAGTGAAATTCAGACTTTTTTTCAGGTGCTTGGCTTACCGATTATGGAAGGTTATGGTTTGACAGAAACCTCAGCTCCGATTAGTTGTAATTTTCCGGGTATATTTAAAGTTGGTACAGTCGGAAAACCTTTACCAGGTATTGAAATTAATTTTAGTAGTGATGGCGAATTAATCGTCAAAGGTGATAGCGTTTTTCAAGGTTATTATAAGGATCCGGAATCAACCCAGGCAGTATTTAAGGATGGTTGGTTTTTAACCGGGGATTTGGCTACCCAGGATTCTGATGGATATTTAAAAATTATTGATCGTAAAAAAGATATTATTATTACATCTGGTGGCAAGCATATTGCCCCACAATTTATCAGTAATTTATATAAAAACGAAAAAATAATTAATCAAGTCATTGCTTATGGGGATTTTAAGAAATATCTTACTGCTTTAATAACGTTAAATCATGATGAATTATCTAAATTAGCTATTGATCTTGGTATCAAACAAACTGATATTAAGGAATTGTGTAATCATCCTTTAGTATTTGATACTATAGATAAAATTATTCAAAATAAAAATAGTGAATTAGCTAGTTTTGAAAGAATTAAGAAATTTATCATTTTAACCGATGAATTAACCATTGAATCTGGGGATCTTACGCCTACACTTAAAGTAAAGCGCAAAAAAGTTATTGAAAAATATCATCATATGCTCGATGCATTGTATGCTAAAGATGATCTGACAATTGAAGAAAAAACCGGATAAAATACTGGTTAAAGTAAAGGAATAACTGGTGGGCAGGCTTTAGCTTGATTTAATAATGTTTGTTGATTACTAGCAAAAGTAGCTGCGAAA
The DNA here is from genome assembly GCA_021815785.1 of bacterium. Taxonomy (GTDB): domain Bacteria; phylum Cyanobacteriota; class Vampirovibrionia; order Obscuribacterales; family JAKAZS01; genus JAKAZS01. The sequence goes on along the minus strand of JAKAZS010000082.1, from coordinate 3,728 downwards.
AAAGTATTAGGTATGATAAATCTTTCATGTTCGTTATTATTCGTTCCTGGATTAGCCCAGGCATCATAAGGGAAATCATCACTATTATGTTTACGATAACAGATTTCCAGGTTATCTTGTTTCCAAATTAAAACAACTGGTGTGGGCATGCCATTATCCAGTTTTTCTTGCATTTGGTTTAACCACGATTTATTGATTTTTACTGTCATAAGTTGAGGGTATACTTTTATAGTACCATTTTTAATATTTAAGGCTTCAATGATTTCAGGGCAGGCCTTAGTAACTACAACCAAGTTGCCATTTGACTGTTTGCACCAGGCAAGCGTATTTAAAAAAGTAAGTAACTTGTCGCTGGAAATAGTGTCTTGGGCAGAAGTATTTAAAAAATTATCCATATGTTTAACCTTGTAGACTTACAAATAAGTAATAAATTTTAATTAGTATTTTCCATTTCTAAGCTTATAATAAATTTATTGGTTTATCATAAAAGATTATAATTTTTTAAAAAATTTATGAATTATTTTTTGCAATGTCAAGGGTTTGACTATTCGCTTTTACTTATTGAAACCCATTTAGGTTTATTTGAACTATCTTTTAATCAACAGTTGCTTTTATCAACTCGTTTTACCCAATTCCAGGAAATTAAGGCATTAAGTAATGTTGACCTATTAAAGAAAATTCAATTAGCCTATCCTCTTTGGGAAATTGAATTTAATAGTTGTTTAGATTTTAGTCAAACTATTCCGACTTTTATAACTAAATTTGCTCGACAAATTAAAAATCATCTGATTGGTGATTTACAGAATTTTGATTTGTCATGTATTGATAAATCAAATTGGAGTTTATTTAAATCGTCAATTATTGATAATTTATGTTTAGTTAAACCTGGTTCGACAATATCTTATAAACAATTGGCGCTCAATAGCGGATTTCCATTAGCCTATCGAGCCTGTGGCAATGTTATGGCGAAGAATAAATATGTATTATTAATACCTTGTCATAGGGTAATTAAGCATAATTACGATCTTGGAAACTATAGTGCGTATGCAGGTGTAATTACTAAACAAAAATTGCTAAATATTGAAAATATCAAATTATAAATAATTTAAATAAATGTTAGGATTGTTTTATAATAAAGCTGAAGTTATTAATATTTTTGAGATTTTTAATTAGTGAAATTTATTCGATGCATTTTGCTCACATTTTATCTAGTAAATATACTAGGTTTTATTGTTATAAATTTGACTACAAATTTTTTTACTCAACAATGTCAAGCTCAATCAATTTCGACCAATAAGGTTTGGTATCCACCTCGACTTTTAGCTCAAAACGGTTATGAAACTCCATTTTCCGCTAGTCAAAATCAAGGCTTGGACAATGGTTCACAATTTAATAATAATTCTGGTTTAACACCTAATAAAGACAATCAAACATTATCGGCAAATAATTCGGCTAATAATTCAACTGATACTGCTAAGCCATTTGTCCCGAAAATTGTTGCCACGGGTTTTGTTACCTGGTGGTCATATGATTCAAGTGGTTATCATCCAACGATTATGATTCGATTGTGTAATGTAAGTCCAGTTAACTTATCGTATGTACCAATTAAATTTCAAGCTCGTTTTGCCGATTCCCGAACCGGCCAAGTTACAGTTGCTCATCAAAGTTATTGTAATGAATTTAATCAGAAACAAATTGCTTATTTAAAGTTTCGTGGGCCAAGCGCATTTGATTTAGCCAGTGACGTTAATGCTTGGCCTAGGCTTGAATGCAAAGTAATGTGTCGAGTTGGTGAAGTGAATGATGCTGGTACCCAAACCTTATTAAATACCCGGGTTGATTCGACCATTTTAACTGATGATCAAGCCACGAATAATTTAAGTCAAATGCCAGATATTCGTTCTTTTAACCAACAGTTTTCTTATAACGGATCTACTTTAAATTCAGGCTTTAATGATGATAATGGTGATGATTCTCCCGGTTTATCTGCTCAACCAGAATCTATGGCAACTTATCAAAAAATTCAGAATTATAAACCGGTTGTTAATTCGTTCTTGAAATCAGTTGATGTCCCAGGAATTGATCAAGCCTTTTATCTTTATCAGGAAAAATTTGGCAAACCACTGCATTCAGAGTTTCTGGGTAATTGGACTTGGGTTCAATATGGTTATAAACCTTTAAGTCTTAATATTTATGCTGGTTCTAAAGCCCATAAAGGTAAGGTTAATTTATTGATTTTGCAAATACCTGGTTATCTTGTTCCGCATACACCAGAAGCCTTGCAATTTGTCAAGTTATTTACAGGCGTATATAGTACTCAGGAGTTGTCAGCACCAATTCATCATGTTAAATATACTCATGCTGGCCGAGTTGAATCGGTTACTTGCTTTGCTAGCTCATATAGTATTGTAATCATTAAGCCAAGGAATCAGAATGATTATTGTTTGATTGCTATTGGAGCCATATCAGCTGATTGGGAGGCCTCGTTAAAGAATGACACGCAAGGGTCTAATCTGTTAAGTTTCCTTATTCCATTTTTAGAACCAAATATGGGTTTGTAAATTATTGGTTTAAAATTAAATTTTATTTACTTTAACCTTTTCTTCTTTACAAGTAACAAAAAATGTCTGACAATATATAATGTTTATGTGGAGATTTTATAAATATGACGTTAAGATTAGTAGAAAAACCACCAATGGAAGACCTCAACCTAGCTGAATCCGTAACCAATGCCAAAACGATATTTGACTTATTGCCAAATGGTCTAATATATCTTTTAGCAAATCCCTATTTGGCTGGTAAAAATGCGCAAAATGCCATTGATGAGGCTTTAAATCTATATCAAAAATATAAATTTGCCGGGACTTTGGATATTTTAGGCGAAGACTGCATTAATGATCAAGACTGTGACAATGCGGTTATTGAATATAAGGAATTAATCACTAAAGTAGCTTCCATAAATAATATTTTTCAATCAGGCCAAGAAAAATTAACAGTTTCCTTTAAACCGTCAATGTTTAGTACAATTGCACCATCGGTTATAACTAAAAAAAATACTAATACTGCTCTTGAATTAGCCTATGGTCGTATTAAACAAGTTGTTGAACACGGTTTCAATCTGAATGTTAATCTTACTCTTGAAGCTGAAGATTATCGCTGGACAGATTTTCACTTAGATACTTATTTCTCTTTGTTAAATTCTGGTTTAACTAATTTAGGTACAGTAGTCCAAACTAGGTTAAAACGAACTAGCAATGATTTAAAAAGGTTTACGGATAAGAGCCGGGTAAGACTGTTAATTGGGATTTATAATGAACCTAGTTCGATTGCTTACACTGATAAATCCAAGATGAAAGAATTAATGGTTGATTTCGCTAAAGTTTTATTTGATAAAGGCAGTTATGTTGAATTAGCTTCTCATGATACGGATATATTAGGGCAAATATTTAAGGACGTTATTATAAAGCAAAAAATTAGGCCTAGTCAATTTGAAACGCAATATTTAAAAGGTGTACCCCGTTTAAATTGGCAAAAAGGCTTAGGTAGTGGTCAGTATTTTCAAGATAAAGTAGATGCTAAATATTTAGCTGAATCTGGTACTATTGTAAGGTTATATTTACCTTACGGCGTTCCTCAAGTTGCTAGCGCCTATTGCAAACGTCGTTTACAGGGCAATCCTAATATGATTGCTTATGGTATTAAAAACATACTGGGCTTTACCAAATGAT
>JAKAZS010000010.1 GCA_021815785.1 bacterium | reverse complement strand
CAGCACTAAGAGTAAGGTTTGAAGCATTTACATTTAATGTATTAATGGAAGTGCCAATCAATCCAGCACTTGAAACTATGACTACAGATGGAGCAGTAACAGCAGTAGCTGAAGAGGCAGTAATAATAGAAGTAGTAGCAGCATTGGTCGCCTCAAGAAAAAATGTACCATTAGCTGTGTTTATAACACCACTACAAGGGTCGTTTTGTAAAGTTACATTCCCTGTAGAATTATCCTGAATGTACACATTACCATTTGGGGCATAACCAGTCAACAAACCACTATTAACATTAAACAAACCACCAAGCGAACCGATAGAGCCATTATTACTTGCTAATACAATAGTATTTCCAGTAACACTATCTCCAGTATTTGTATCGACAATTCCAGTTGAATTGGGCACAACTAAATCAAATACACCAGTAGTGGTGTTTACTGTTGAAGTATTTACGGTAATATTATTAGCTCCAGTTAAATTATCTTGAATATAAGCAGAACCGTTTGCAGCTGTAACCGTTAACGCAGATGCATTAACTTGTAGACTTGTAGCACAGCTGCCAATACCACTGTTTCCGCTAGCAGTTAGAACTATAGTTGGTGCGGTTAGGGTACCACCAGATTCGGTAATATTACTAGTTGTAAGTCCAGTTGAAACGACTGTTATTGCAGACCCGGCTTCAATATTATTGTTTATGGCTAAAGCTTGAACCAAATGAATGTTTACAGCTCCACCAGATCCTAGTGCATTAATTGAATCACTAGCATAAGGCGATGAAGAAAATGGGGTACCACCTAACGATGAAATAGTTGCTGGCAATAAACTTGTTGTTCCATTAAAATTAAGTGAGTTAGCTGTAATATTTATTACGCCTCCACCACCAGCTGATCCACCAATACTATTGCCAACTGGATAGCCACTGCCAGCCTGGCCAACACTACCAGCCGCTTGAATAAAAGGTGCTGAAGAAGTTGGATTACCTCCACCAATACCGCCAAGTCCAAAAACACCACCTGGAGCACCAACGTTTTGATAGCTTTGATTAGTACCACCACCTAGTCCTCCTTGCCCTAAAATACCCGGCTGCCCACCAGCTAATGGATAACCACCACTTGAGCTCCCACCCAGGCCACCAGCACCAAGTCCACCGCCGCCGCCACCACCAGGAGTGCCACCACCACCACCGCCATAATAGCCACCGCCGCCGCCAGCGCCGTAAGATGTACCACCGCCACCGCCACCGCCAAAGCTTCCACCACCACCACCGCCATCGTAACCACCACCATCACCGCCACCGCCACCAGCTGCCAGTATAGGCCCTGTAACTACAGCAGCTGCAGAAGTCAGGATGGTAATATTACCACTATTTCCTCCATTACCACCATTACCGACATTCGGAGCAGGACTGCCTTCATAGCCACCACCACCACCGCCACCACCACCAGATACATTGATATCTCCACTTACAGTTACATTACTAGAACCACCATTTAACAATATAACTCCACCATTGCCACCATTGCCACCGTTAGATATTACTCCACTTCCCGTAATAGTTGAGTATCCACCAGCGCCACCGCCACCGTAAGCCTGAATATAGCCAGTAGTAATACCACCAGCTGCTGTCATTGTTATATTTCCAGCATTTTGCCCAGCCGGAGCCGTAGGACTATTTGTAGAATTGTTAGCTCCACCAACCCCTGATGTATCTATATTACTCAAAGTAACATAGCCAGTATTAACAATTCCACTATTTGCAGTTACTGAAATAGCTGCACTATTACCGATTAAAGAAACATAAGGCAAATTCACATTGCCACCTGCTGTGCCAGAAGCACCAGCCGTTAAGGTAATATTTCCACCAGTGCCAGCTAAATTTGAAGTATTAATTGTAGCTGGATTACCATTACCAATGCCTGTAGCAGTGATAGAAGTAGCAGCACTAGCTGTAAAATAACCGCCATTAGCTGTATAAATACCACTACCCGGGAAAATACCAGTTAAATCTAAACTACCACCGTTAGCAGTAAGCACCGTATTAAACGAAGATAACCCACCAGCTGTGGTTAAGCTGCCAGCACTAGTAAAACTATAAGTTCCACTAACGGTATTTACAGCATTAATTAAAGCTCCCGAAGCAATTAAATTAACTGTACCAGTATTAGAATCTGTTCCATAAACTGAACCATTCACAGCATTCAAAGTAACGTTAGCCGCATTTAAAGTAACCGGGTTGGCAACTAAACCAATTGACCCATTAACAGATTCAATAATAGCAGAATTAGCCGTAAGGGTTTCACCTATGGCAGTTAATATTCCCGTAGCATTAGCATTAGTAGCTATAAGGCTATACACAGAAGCAGCATTATTATTAAAAGTTCCAAACAATGCCGAAGTAAATGGCGATAACGTTACATTTACCGTTGCCGCATCATTAGCGTATACATTTTGACTAGCCCCAAGAGCACTTAATGTTAGATTAGCGCTATTTAAATTTACTGGATTGGCTACAGAACCAATTGAACCATTTTGTGATGCAATAACTATTTGACTACTGGTTAATACCCCAGCTCCGTTAACAGTACCATTATTATATAATTGGAGACTGGTTGCATAATTATTAACGTTACCATCTAAAGCAATGTTGCCACTTTTACCATAAGATCCTACAATTAAATTACCAGCAGTTATTCTACCTAAATAGCCAGCCTGAATATTAAAGTATCCAGCAGTATTACCAGATAAAGCAATATTTTGAGCTGCGTTAGGCGTTAGCGTTACCGTTCCATTGGCGCCAGCATTAAGCGTCGATCCAGCATTACCTAAAGTAAAATTATTGGCCTCAACGAATATGCTACCACCATTATTGGTAGTAACTTTATCATTATTATTAACTACAAAATTATGATTTCCCCCAACATAAAAATTGGCGCTAGTATAAGCACTAATATTTTTCGTAACCGTAATTTGGTTAGAATTTAAAGTAGCCGATGGGATAAGTATATTACCAGAAGTAATACTTCCATTCGTGCCAAAAGTTATCGGATTGCCATCTGAAGATGTTGGCTGAGCTGCATAGAAACTAACGTTACCACCACCACCCAATCCACCGTTAGCAATTATCGCTCCTGTGGTATCAGCACCACGATTATTAGCGCCAGCTATAATTGTTACATCACCATTAACGCCAGAGCCAACGCCAGAAGTGTTAATTATTGAACTTGTTGGTAAGAGTACTCGACCATTAGCCCCACCAGTACTTTCAAAAGCTGCAATAGTTACATTGCCGCCAGAAGAATTACCACCTATCCCAGTAGTAGTAATATGCAAGGACTGACTGCCACCCAAATTTATATTACCACCAGTGCTTGAAGCCCCATTAAAAGTTACAATCGTGCTAGTAGGTAATGGCGGCAAAGTACCACTGCCACCAGTAGCTGGAGTGGTTATATTTGCTCCAGCGATAATTTCAATATTATACCCATTGCCACCAGGTCCAGCGGCTTGAGCTGAAATAGTTATTGGATTATTGGACCTAGTAATATTGCCACTAGCTATTATAGCAAGATCCTGATTAACATTAACATTTCCTGTAATATTAATATTGCCATGGTTATAATAGGTTGGGTCGCCAGCAATATTAATATTGCCTAAATTTAAATTAGCCGAATCAGATTCAATATGAGCGCTAACGCCATTCATATTTAAAACACCATTTAAATTGACGTTTTGGGCGTTAATACTAGCTAAATTATCCAGAAAATTGATTTCTTTGGCTGCCAGTAACTCACCACCATTAATGGCAATATTTAAGTTTTGATTAAGATTAGAACTTGCAATATTAATATTTTGACTAGCTTCCATTAATCCAGCCAAATTATTAATGACTAAATTTTGACTACCTACAGAATTTAAGGCATTTAATTCTAAATTACCATTTTGTGCATTAATACTTCCTTGATTACTAATTACATTAGCAAAAATATCAACACTAGTTCCAGTTAAACTAGCCGTTAAATTAGGGCTAGGTATTTGAGTTAAAACTGGACTAGCTATATTTAAAAGCCCAGAACTAATAATTACTCCTTGGTTCAAAATTTCATGGCTAGCAGTTAGATTAAGATTAATTGGGTTCAAAATTTCATGGCTAACAGAAAGATTAAGACTGACAGGAATTGAGGATGAAACAGTCGAAATTAATCCAGAATTTAAAATATCATTACTATGAATATTAAAATTATGAACATTCGTTAACGCTGAAAATCCATACAGATTGCCGTAATTTTCAAAATTACTAATAACCGATAAATCAAAGTGACTCGGATTTAAATTAACCAAAGCGTTAACATTGCTGGGAATATCTAGAGAACCTAAACTTTGATTTAAAAATGAAGTTAAATTCAAACTTCCACCGATGGCATTTCCATTAAGCCCTAGCAATAACTCCTGCTGATGCCCCGTCACTACTTGGTGCAAGGCAATCGCTTCAGCTGTCGTAATTACAGAATTAGCATTAATATTTAGCAAATGTCCACCAACATTAATCAAGCCAGGATGAAAATTAGTTAAGGTTCCGGCCACAATTTCATGCAGAATTGAATTTAACTGCAAATCAATTACATGATTTTTGAAATCAGCTTGATTTAGGGTATCAATTGCCATAAAAGTCTGGGTATTACCTAAGTGATGAGGCATTGCTGAATTGTTAGCATAAGCATTTTCATTAAAAATATTCAAAAATGACAATGAAGTAAAACAAAATTCCAGAATCAAAACAACAGCCAGAAGTCTTTTCCAGTATTCGATTTTCATATTAATCACCAATTTAAAAACAAAAAAGAATAAATAATAAGTTAATTATTTTAAATATTCTTACTAAGAACAGGTCAACGCAAAATTCTTACTTCATACACATAATCTAAATTATAAATTCTATTAAGTGCTTGTTCTACATAAATAATAATCATTTAATAGAATTCTTCACAGTTACAGTAGTATTTTCCGCATAAAAAACCATAAATTTATCCAAGAGTAAATCTATAACTATAAAAATTAAACTTTGTCGGTAAAATTTTATAATTAAGTAGACTTATCGGTAGTCTTATTTATAAAACACATAAATTCTAACACCTCCAAGCAAACCAACTTTAATTTTGTTCAATCTGAATCAAACGAAATTAAGCTAAATAGCCAAAAAATAAGTTTTTATTAATAATTAATGAGCTTTTTTTGACCAAAAAAAATAAGCTGGCAATCCTGAGCAAACAATCAAAATACCCGCCAAGCAATAGTTAGGAGAAATCAAAAGCTGTGCAACCATTACTAAAACAGCCATAAAAATATAAATTATAGGCAAAAAAGGGTAGAGGGGAGCTCTAAATTTTCTTTCGCGATCTTTAAATTTAAAACGGAAAATAATCACACTAGCTATAGTTAAAATGTAAAAAAATAATGTTGCGAAAATGACATATTCCAGTAAATTACTGTACGAACCACTAAAAGTTAATAATGCTGCCCAAATTCCTTGAAAAACCAGCCCTTTAACTGGTACTTTGGTTTTGGGATTTAAATTAGCAGCAAATTGAAAAAACAATTTATCTTTAGCCATCGCATAATAAACTCTTGGCGCCGCTAAAATAAGACCATTAAGTCCTCCAAAAGTTGATATCATTATAGCTAACGCCATAAGATAGACTCCAGACCTTCCTAAAACAACTTCTAAAACAGCTGTAGCAACCCTATCTTCACTTGCCCAAGCAATGCCCCGCTGAAGAATATCAACACCATTGGAAATTCCATTTAAGGGTAAAACAAGTAAATACACAATGTTTATCAGGAAATATAAAGTGCAAACAGTTATGGTTCCGATTACTAAACTTTTGGGCAAAGTAAGTTCTGGTTCCTTAACTTCTTCAGCAGTAAAAGTTACGTTATTCCAGGCGTCCATAGAAAATAATGGTCCAACAATACCAGTTATTATAGTTAAGCCAAACAACCCGATATTTTGCACAGGCTTAGTCAAGTCGAAAAAATGCTTAATATTAGGCTGCCAACCATAATAATGCGAAGCTGAAACCACACCTAAAATAATAATACCAATTAAAGATAATAATTTTAAACTTGTAAAAATATTTTGAATAAATTTAGCCGCATTAACTCCTAAACAATTATTAAAAGTTAATAAGAAAATTAATAAAACTGCTACCAGTTGAAGGGAAGAAATTTGCAAAAAGCAAAAATGAAAGACAATATTATTTGATGAAACAACTGGCATAAAGATGCTAAAGAATTTCGCAAATGCTACTGCTACAGCTGCTATAGTACCACTTTGAATTACCGCAAATAAAGTCCAACCATAAAGGAAGGCAGTTAATTTATTATAGGCCTCTTTTAAATAAATATACTGACCACCAGCTTTCGGAAACAGGCAAGCTAATTCACCAGTACAGGTAGCCGCTAAAACCGTCATTATGGCCGCTAAAAACCAGATCAATAAAAACAAAAAAGGTGACTGAACCAATCTAGCCGTTTGCGCAGATACCAGAAAAATGCCAGACCCAACCATCGAACCAATTACCATGGCACAGGAATCTTTTAAATTTAAGGATTTAACAAAATTTTCGCTACTCAATTGTTTAAATTAAAATTTCATTACAAATAATCCAATTAATCATAACATTAAATCTTAAAGTATAAACACCAACACGATCTTGACTACCAAGAGCAAATCCTATTATATATTTTCCATATAAATCAAGTATAGTATAATTAATTGTCAAAGTTAAATCAAAGGCATTAAAGTTAATAGTAATGAATGATAAAGATCAATTTGAAAGTTATTATTTAAACTATTTCTGTAGTTTAATTCTCTTAGCTTTTACAATCTATATAAATATTCTTCCCGAAAGTCATAAATATTTTAATAAACTAATATTTTTAAACATTGCTATTTTATTTTTAACAGTACCAATAACACTTAATTTTTTAGCTCAAAGGCTATTTATAGGCAAAAAATACCAATTTGCCAACTATTTGCTTAAATGTTCCAATAAACTTAATCAACTTAATCAAATCATTCCAGGAAATCCTTTTGCCTTTGATAAAAATCAGGCTTTAACCCTAGAACTAATCTGCCTCATTAGACTGGAGCGAGGAATAGAGGCGGAAAATACAGCTAATTACCTCCTAAATTTATATCAACACGAAACACCGCCCAATAATTTTAAAATTTCCGAAATTTATTCATTGTTAGGTATTGCCTTAAAACTTCAAGGCAAATACGATGCTAGCAGTAAAGCCCAGCAAAAATCTATAGAAATTATCGAAACTGATCCAACCACCAACAAATTAGACATAGCCAATAAATTATCAGATCTAAGTGCCAGTCTTTATCTTAAAGGTGCATTAAAGGAAGCCTTAATGTATGGGAATCGAGCACTAGCACTTAGAAAACTAGCTTCGTTTAATGATAAATCACAAGAAATTACTTATGCTATGAATGTAAATAATTTAGCGAATATTTATACTCGAATTCATGATTACCAGCAAGCCGAAAATTTATACCAAGAATCTTTAGATATTAAACTAAAATATTTTGGTGAATACAGTCAAGAATCAGTACTAGGGTATAATAACCTAGGCTGGGTCAATTTAAAACAGGCCAATTACGAAAAAGCCTTGAACTACTTAACCCAAGCTATAGCAATTGCTGAAAATGTCAACATTGATAAATCCTTAAGTATCTATCAACATTTGTTGTGCAATCTAGGCAATACTTATACCAAGCTAAATCAATATGATTTAGCTAAAGTAAACCTTCTTGAATCATTAACCACAAGAGAAAAAAACAATTCTCCAGAATTGCACGAAAGCTATCACAGCCTAGCAATTTTATACAGTGCTACCAATGATAATGATTTAGCTAAGTCTTATTTTATTAAAACCCTTAATTTAAAAGAAAAGTTATTTGGGAAAAATAATTATCATACCAAAGAAACACTTACCGATTACGCAATTTTTTTGCGTAAAACCAATCAAAACGCCAATGCGTTATCCATCGAGAAACAAGCACAATCAATTAAAGAACCATTTACAAATTAATTCTTAAATATTACGGTGTCAAAATAGGGCAATGTTATAACTAGGTTAAATTAGCTAAAAAAATAGGGACAAACTACTAAATTAATAATCGAGCTAAAAGTTTACTTAAGAAACAGTTATTTCCTAAACAAAAGCAACAACAGCATCTTTATATATTTTCAAGATATTCAAACGACATATCGGCAAGCCCGATTGACAAAGATTACTAAAATGTAATGAAAAGATATCACCGTTTGCGGTATTTTAAATATACAAACGATAACTACACAGTCTTGACTTATTTGTAAATCACTTGTAGCATATTTTTAAATTCAGTTTTTTTACTAAATTGCGGTATCATCATCACAACTTTATTAACTATAATTCAATAAGGTTGTATTTTAAGGAATACATTTAATTATCAAATAAATAATCAGGATACAAAAAATGTCTAAACTTTCAATCTTAAGTCAAGCTGATCAATGCATAACTATTGATGTATCTGGTTGTGATAATTACCAAGAAGCATACGATCAACTTTCATCCATCTTAAAAGTATCAAGTCAGTTCTGGCGTGGTTTTGAAGTTCAACTAAATTTAGGAAATCTTGAACTTACTAAAAATGAAATACTAAAACTTAAAGGCTTCTTTATCGAGGTTGGACTGGAACCTAACAGTATCATTGCCCTGAACCAGCGTACAAAATTAGCACTGGAAGCAAGTCGAATCAATCCAACTATTGCTATCGAAGATGATATTATTGAAATAGATTCTGACGAATCCGTTTTAATGAGTTACGAAAATTATCAAGCTGATATAATTAATACACCAGATCTAAATGATGTAAACCAAACTTTTCAACAAAATAATTTTAAACCAACTCAGGTATCAGTAGAAAATATTGCCCATAATTATCCAAGTCAAAAATCATTTGAAGATGAACAACGCTATTCTAGTCAATCAAATTCAATTAAACACCCAAATCGACATAAACATAAGACTGAAACAATGGCTTCAACCCTTAGTCCAGGTGAGTTACCCCAAATTCAAATTAGCCAACAACCTTCAAGAACTAATCCAAAACCGGATAATCATTTTAATACCCAAGTTCTTTATTTAAAACAAACCTTAAGAGCGGGGCAAGTAATTAGTCATAAAGGCAATTTAGTTATAATTGGTGATATTAACCCTGGCGCTGAAGTAATTGCCCAAGGTGATATCACAATTTGGGGCGCCCTTAAAGGTATAGCGCACGCTGGTGTTGGTGGCAATCTTCAGGCTGAAATCAGAGCCTTAAAACTAGATCCTATTCAAATCCGTATTGCCAATTTAATAGCTCGGTCACCAGATAAAGCAGTTGAATCCAATAACACTAACGTAATGGATAAAATTTTTGCCAAAAATAATCATCCGCACAACAATACAATACTTAAACAGAAATCAACAAATCTAGCTGAAATAGCTAAAGTAGTTGATGGTAAAATTAAAATAAGTAAAACAAATTTAGATTAAAATAATAATTCGACTCAATATTTAACTCAATAAGGATAAAACGGGTACAAAAAATGACAGGAAGAGTAATAGTTGTAACTTCAGGAAAAGGTGGTGTGGGCAAGACAACCGCATCTGCAAATATTGGTGTCGCACTTGCTGCATCAGGATCCAGTGTTTGTCTTGTTGACATGGACATAGGCTTAAGAAATTTAGATATTCTCATGGGTCTTGAAAATAGAGTAGTCTACAACCTTGTTGACGTAGTTGAAGAACGTTGTAAGCTAAAACAGGCTCTCGTAAAAGATAAAAAGCTCCCGCAATTAAATCTTTTACCCGCAGCTCAAACCCGTGATAAAACGGCCGTTAATGCGGATCAAATGAAAGTTCTTTGTGAAGAATTAAAAAATACTTTTGATTTTGTCATTGTCGATAGTCCTGCCGGAATTGAAAGTGGCTTCCAAAATGCGGTGGCTGGAGCTAGCGAAGCTATTATTGTAACTACACCTGAAATGTCTGCCGTTCGCGATGCAGATCGGATTATTGGTTTACTTGAAGCCCGCAAAGATGAAATTTCAGATTATAAATTAATTCTCAATCGCATTCGCCCTCATATGGTTAAAAATAACGATATGATGAGTGTTGACGATGTCTTAGAAATATTATCAGTAAAACTGCTTGGTGTAGTACCAGATGATGATGATATTATTATTTCAACCAATAAAGGTGAACCAATAGCTGGTTCAAATAATACTCGATCGGGCCTAGCTTTTAGAAATATAGCTCGTCGCCTTAAAGGTGATGAAGTTCCCTTTATGGATCTAACCGATACCAATAACAACTGGGTTGGTAAAATAATGAAAATCTTTAACCCTCAAGCGTACGTATAAGGAGAAAAACAGTGCAATTTTTAAACTGGTTATTTCCTTTTAACCAAAATTCACCCAAAATAACTGCCAAAGAACGAATGCAATCAATGCTTCTTCATGATCGCCTAGAGTTGCCAGCCGGAAAACTGGAAAATATGCAAGAAGAATTAGTCAATGTGGTATCACGGTATTTTGAATTAGATTCAACTACTACTAATTTTGACTTAAAGCATTTTGAACGCAAGGCCTTTTTAACAGCAAATTTTATGTTAATGCGTTCAAAATAATTTAACAACGAATACGATTGTTGATCGAAAGTAATTTTTTTTCTTTGCTTTATTAAAATACTTGTATATAATTTAAGCATGAATCAAAATTCATTAATTAAAAGCAATTTACAAAGCATCTTAACCAATTTAATTAAAAATACCGATTGGGTATTGGTTATAGTAACTCTTGGCTTAATATACATAGGTCTAACTACTTTAAGCCTATCGCAAATTGCTAAAACCTATGCCCAAAAGCAAGAGCAATTTATGTGGGTAGGTTTGGTTTTGCTTATAATGGCTCGGTTGATGCCTTATAAAGTCTTGCTTAAACTACCCGTAATCATAAGTTTATATACAATCAATTTAATTTTGTTAATTACCGTGATGGTTAAAGGCCATTCAGCAATGGGTGCTCAAAGATGGCTAAGTCTAGGCCCTATCACCATTCAGCCTTCAGAACTAGCTAAAATTGTCGTAATTTTTACCCTAGCCTTATATCTAGGCCGATATCGTATCCATTCATTTTTTGATATCATTAAAACAGGTCTAATTATCTTACCACCAGCTATTTTAGTTTTTAAACAACCCGACTTAGGTACTTCGTTAACCTTTGGCGCCGTATTTATTGGCATGATTTACTATGCTGGAGCTACAATAACGGATATTGGCGTAATTATCTCACCAGTATTAAGTTTAATTTTTAACGCTGTTGACATTCAATACTGGCATTACTATTTAATTGGTTTAATGTTAATATTAGCGATATTTTGGCGCCGTAAATTCTGGGATTTTAAACTCCGGGCAGTATTAATAATATTGGTCTTAATTACCAATATTGGTTTTGGCTACGCTAGACCACATCTATGGGGTTTACTCAAAGAATATCAGCAAAAACGTCTTACCAGTTTTATCAATCCCTATACAGATCCCAAGGGCTCCGGCTATCATATATTACAAAGCCTTATTGCTATCGGTTCTGGTGGCTTTATGGGAAGTGGCCTAGGTAAAGGTAACCAAAGCCAAGGGGCATTTATTCCTGAACGTCATACCGATTTTATTTATGCCGTTATTAGTGAAGAATTAGGCTTTAAAATTTCTGCATTAATTATTATTCTTTATACAGTCCTTTGCTTAAGAGCTCTTAAAATTGCTAACCTGGCCAAAAATGAACCGACTGGAAGTATCCTTAGCATTGGTATTATGTGTATGTTTTTATTCCATGTATTTTTAAATATTGGCATGACTATAGGAATTATGCCGGTAGCCGGTGTTCCCCTGCCATTTTTAAGCTATGGTGGAACAGCATTATTAGTTGATTTATTTAGTATTGGTGTTTTAGAATCCATTAGAAGCGATAATCCGCCCGAAAATCTTCAAATACAATAATTAACTAACTAGTAATTCACCATGCAATGCGTTTAAATTATAACTAAACATCACTAAAGATATTCCAAAAGTGTTGCCTAGTAAATATTCACAAGCAAGACGGTTAAATCATAGCGTCATGAGTACAAATCAAGTGAAAAACATCGCGACCACTATGGCTAATAGCCCAAATATTAGTCATAAATGTTCAAGTAAAAATTAAGGTTAATGCTAATTACTAACTAAATCATAATTATTTAATTTGGCTAAATTAGTAAGTTGCAATAATTTTCGCGAATTTGCCGAAAACACATAAGCTAATTCTTTAGTAGATAAAGCTTTTTGAACTTGCCTTAAACTGGCTTCTTGTTTTAATAAAGGAAAATCAGATCCATAAATAACTCGGTCAGCTCCCAGTTTATCACAAGCCCGACGAATTACACCAGCTGGCTGCCAAGACGTTTCGACATAAACATTTTTATATCTCATGGCTAAGTTTAATACATGCCGCCAAGACTCCCAGCCAATATGAGCTAAAACGAAATTAACTTTAGGGAAATTAACCACTAAAGGTTCAATCGCTTCCACTTCAGAACAGCCATGCAAATCAGTTAAAGAGTCACTAGGAATATGGCCAGTATGAAACATCATTGGTAAATTATGTTGTTGGGCTAAATTTGCAATATCTTTAATCTTTTCATATAATTCACCACAGGCATAGCCACCAACTTGAGGATGAATTTTAAACCCTTTAATACGCTTACTGGCTAACAGGTTGGTTAAATAGAATAGCGGATCGGCACAATTACGATCTACCGAGGCAAAAATCGAAAACTTATCAGCATAAGGTTTAGTTATATCTAAAAGATTTTGTGTCAAAGTTAATGGTTCTAGTGAATGAATAACCGCATGATCAATTTTTAATTTATGCATTTTATATAACAGTTTATTAATGTCATACACTTTAAATAAACGTAAAACCTCCATTAAACCTAATTGACCAGTTTTATTATAAAAATAACGGCTAATTGGGTCCCGTAAATTTAAAGCTACATAATTTACGAATTCGTCATGGATAGGCTCACTGTAATGAGCGATACGTTCAAGAAACGGTACAGCGTGTTGAAAAAAAAGTGATTTGCGATCATCTGGGCAAAGTTTACTTTGCGTATCAGCATCTTGAATATGCACATGAAAATCTATTGTAAAAATTCCATTAATCATAATTACCCTTAATTGAATCTAACTTTAAAATATTCCTAAAATAATTCAAGCTAAATACGAACAACGAACTGAAGTCTACAAAAATTTATCTAATAATTTTACTATATCATAAATAAGGGTCAGTTAGACTGACCCTTATTATAAATGAATATTTAGTCAATTAAAGAAATTACTTTATAGCAATTTCTTTACCTTGACGCATTACTTCATTGGTTTTATTGATTCTGGTTTTAACAGTTGGAAGATGTGATTCAATTGTTCCAGCTGAAACAGGAATGCGGTGGGCAATTTCTAATTTAGGAACGCTAATGTAAAGAATTCCACGATCAAATCTTGCTTCAATTTGTTCAGCAATGATTTCAGTGTCAAATTCAAATTCACGTACTAAATAGCCGGATGGCATTTCTTTACGTAAAAACATTGCTCTTTCTTCAAACATAGCTGGTGTTCTTTTAGCGATTACGGTTAGATAGTCGCCTTCAACTTTTAATTCAACATCATCTAATACTACGCCAGGAAGAGCAATTTCTAATAAAAATTGATCATCCATTTCTAATATGTCAGCCATTGGTGTGGTCAAATGTGAAGTAGCACAAGCTGTATTGCCCCATGAACTGGTTGTGTTCCAACCAAATTTATTTAAATTGTTATAACCTAAGTTATTTACACCAAAGTTATTTAAGCCCATATCTAAAGTATAGCCATAGGGAAGTTTGAAATTTTTATTGTAAAACATTTTATTTTTCTCCTTTTAAACTGTTTTTATAATTGTTTAATAGTTTGTTTAAGGGTTTCCTCTCGTTGACTTAATGTTACAACTAAAACTTTTTAAATTTAAAATTATTCAAGATAATTTCCTCTTTACACTTAGCAACCTGAAAGAGTGCTAATAATTCAAGGAATAATCATAAAATCTAACCGGTAAATTTATATTTTTTTAATCGAATCCCTCAAAATCGTTTAAATGTATTTCATAAATAAAGAAATTATTTAAAAAACATAAAGCAAAAATTAATACGTTTTAATTTAATCATCAAGACCAAAATTAAAAATGGTCTAATTAAAGAATCTGGACTAAACATTGTCAACAATTCCATTGATGGACCTCAAGCTAACACTTTAATAAAAATTGTTATAAAAGAGGATTTTAGACAGTTCGAAATTCTTTATCAATTTAAAGATATAGAAGATTAATAAATCTATATGGAACATTAGACCACTAATTTTTTTAAAGCTTTGTTTCAGCCATCTTAACAAAGCTTTAATTAGACATCTTAGTCTTTAAACGCAATCCGAACGAACCTTTAAGGGTAAATTATTATCCACAAAGGAAAAATATAAAAAAAGGAATTATAAAATTATTAGAATTTTCCAATTATCACAAAAAATATTGTATATATTTGAATTAATATTTAAATATTCAAACAGGAGAGTTTATGATTAAAGCAGGATTAGAAGATGTCGTTGCCGGTACTTCGTCAATTTGTGATGTTAATGGCAAAGATGGTATATTAGTTTATCAAGGCTATAATATTCATGACTTAGCTCAAAATTCTAATTTTGAAGAAGTAATTTATCTGTTATGGTTTGGTAAATTACCTAACAAATCAGAATATGCAACTTTTTGTAAAGCTTTACAAAAACATCGCAGCTTAAATGAACATGTTATTAATTTTATGAAGTCATGTCCTAAGGATGCTAATCCTATGGATATGTTGAGAACTTGTGTGTCGGTTTTAGCACTTTATGATGCTGAAGCTCAAAATAGCGACCGCGAAGCCAACATCAATAAGGCAATCCGGGTAACAGCTCAAATCCCAACGATTATTGCCTATTTTAATTGTATTCGCAATAACAAACCACTTTTACCACCTAAAGAAGATGGCAGTATGGCCGCTAATTTCCTCTATATGTTAAACGGTGTTAACCCTGATGACTTAAGTACTAAAAGCTTAGACATCGCATTAATCTTACACGCGGATCATGAACTTAATGCTTCAACTTTTGCAGCCCGCGTGGCTTCAGCAACCCTTACTGATTTATATTCTAGCGTTGTCGCAGCTATTGGAACTTTAAAAGGACCACTTCATGGTGGAGCGAACCAAGAAGTCATTAAAACATTAATTGAAATTGGTGATATCAGTAAAGTTGATGCCTTCATTAAAGATCTGTTTGCCAATCATAAAAAAATCATGGGTTTTGGACATCGGGTATATAAAACTGAAGATCCAAGAGCTCATCATTTGAGACAAATGTCGAAGGATTTAGGTATCAAATTAGGCCAATCAAAATGGTATGAAATGTCGCGAGCCATTGAAGAAGATGTTTTAAAGGAAAAAGGACTTTATCCTAATGTCGACTTCTACTCAGCATCTGTTTATTACATGCTCGGTATTCCGATAGACTTATATACCCCTATTTTTGCTATGAGCCGAATTTCCGGATGGAGTGCCCATATTCTGGAACAATATGCCAACAATCGGTTAATTAGGCCAAGAGCTGAATATACTGGCCCCAAAAATCTTAAATATACAACCATTGACAATCGCTAATATATTGCCAAATTCGGTTTCAAAATCAAAGTTGAATTTGCCAAAAATTATCGTAAATTAAAAAACAACCAAAAATCTAGACCTTCGAAACCATAAAACCAGTTGAATTCATAATTTGGCTGGTTTTAATTTTTTGGCGTAATTCATCAATAGCATTTTCCAATGACTTGATTTTCTTGCGTACCTGTAACTGAGCCTGCAATGCCATAACAATAACCCCACGCGGCAAAGCTCGTGACTGTACCAATGTTCTACCTAAAGGTAAACCATTGGCCTTAGCCGTCTCAAGATACTGATTTATTTGCTCTTTAGTTAAAATTTCAGCTCGAACTAATACATCCCCAAGTTTAGCTTCTTCCTGGGGCTGATGGACAAAACTAATTTCTTTTAAAGCTTCTTCTAAAAACAGACCTTCTAAAGTACGTTCTGCCCTACTACTAATATACGGATGGTCATCTTTAGCTAGTTTTTCAAGAATTTTAATGGGCAAGTCATGAGCTGAAGCTAAGCCAAATCTAACTGCCACCGATTCATCATTGGAAAGATTTTCTAAGACATTACTGCTCCTATTCTGATTACGCGCGACCGCAATTCTAACTTCTGGATCTGAATCCTGACTAAGACTTTCTAAAATTGTTAAATCTGCATTGGGATTTTCGGCCACTCTACGCCTAACCCTGGAATTACTATGTTTAGCTAAAAGTTGTAAATCTGGCAAAGCTGTATCTGGATTTCCGGCCTGTAAATATTCTTTATGCATAATCAACCTCTAACTGTTACTACTTAATTAATACCCAGCTAGATTAAATTCTAAACCTTAGCTAAAATCAAAATTAATTTTTTATGATTGAACTTACTTTACAACTATAAAATTAATAACATTTAACAAAATTCAAGACTAGAATGACATGCTAAATCATGAAGAAACCGAATAAGTCTAAGCTCTAAATCGGGAAGTAGCGAAAATAAAACTATGTCTGAAAAATTTTAATCTTGGACAGATTGACAAACTCTTTCTTGTTTACAAAAATAATTCTTGGTCTCATACAATTTGTGGATAAAGTTTTCATAATTATGCCGATCGCTTACAAGCCCTATGGCATTAATAATTACCTGATTAACTAATTCCGGGTTTTCCGTAATTAACTTTAAGCATTTTAGATAACCATTATAATCGTTAGCATTTTCAACGAGAAAACCAGTTTGGTTATTTATAATTAATTCCTTAATACCACCCACATTTGGTGCAATACAAGGCAAGCCACTAGCAATGACTTCAAGTAATATATTTGGTAACCCATCCCAATTAGACGTATACAAAAACACGTCATAATTTTGTACCGGTATTTGAGCAAAACTATTAAAGCCACCATAATAAATAACATTACTTTGCTCTAACAGTTCTTGAATAGCCAAATCTTCATTTAAAACCGATTTACCCCAAACATGAAATACATAATTATCATTTCCACAGTTTTTCACAATATTTAACAAAACATCAACGCGTTTCTCAAAGTCCAGCCTAGAGGCCCAGAGAATGTTTAATTTTGACGAGGACTTAACTTGCCATTTTTGATTAGCCAATTTAAAATCAATATTTTTGTTAACCGGCTGATAATGCAAGATAAATTTCTCAACTTCATAGCCATATATTTGCGTAAGCATTTCAATTACGGTTTTATTATCCGTAAAAATTCCGGTCAAATAATCAAAACAGTCTGGTAAATATTCAATAGCATAACCACTCATACGGCCATTTGGTAAAATTTCCGGGGCAAATAAACTGACGAATAAATTTGCATACTGATAAAGCGCTTGACCGTTTTTAACAAATAATTCATAACCTAAATAAGAATTAATATTATGAATGCTTTGTGGCGGCCGTTGCAATAATACTCTTAACAAAAGGTTGCGTTGTTCTTCAAAATTCAAATGTCCATATAATTTTCCAAATTCAATGACTTTTACTGATTCTGGTAACTTACCCAACCAAGTTGATTCAGTGTTATTAGTTAAAATTACTACTGGTGAATAATTTTGCTCAACTAAACAATTTATATAGTTTATGGCGACTAAGTCAGCTCCACCGGGATTTAGCCATGGCAAAAGGAAAACATGACTAATTTCATTACCATAATCAGCCAATAAGGAAGGATAATATTTAGCTATAACTGATGGTTTAATCCAATCTGTGCGGATAGCCCTATGATTTTTAAAATCATGCCTTAAATTAGGTTCAAATTCACTGATACTATTCCATTGGGCAAGAATCCAAGGCTCAATTGGCTTAGCTTTATGTTTAGATAAAAGTGATTTTACCGCTGGTATAATGGCTTCGGCAGCTACTGTTGCTAAGAAGCGATACAATCTGATATTTTTCTTTTTAAGAACTTGCAAATAAGGTTTAAGGGCACGATAAATCTTTCTTAAAGCAAAAGTTGGATTAAATTTATTTAAACTTTCCTGATTAACCGGTTCTACAGCATTATACTTGATTCCATTACCTTGACCGATATTGGGTAATTCAAATAAACAATTAGGTAAAATAGTTGTAAACATTATTGAGCTTGCCTGACTCCTTGAACCACCACTTTTCTGGCGGATAAAATGAATAGTACCAGGCACAATATGATGCTTAATTCCAGCAGCCACTGTGTCAATATTAAATTCCCAGTCTTCATAACCAAATCCAGGCGTCATTGTCTTGTAAGGATGGGTCAAAAGATTTTTTTTACTGGTAAAGCACAGAGCTGACCAATAATTATGTTCAATTAAATTTAAACTATTATATTCTTTATGATTACAATCAATAACTTCTTGTAATTTAAAAATCGGTCCAGTATCTTCAACCATTCCAAAAAACAATAAATAATTAGGATGAAGTATGGAATTGGCATTTTGAGATTGGGTAATAAATTTATAACTATCCAATAACCAGTTTTGACTAATTAAATCATCAGCATCGAGGAAAGCAATATATTCTCCTAAAGCTTTTTTCACGGCATAATTTCGTGCTGGACCGGTATCTTTAAAATCAACTTCGTAAACACAATTAAACAAATCCTGATTATCATTAAAATAAGCTTTAGTAGCACTACTGGGATTATCCAAAACTGCCATTAATTCAACTTCAACATTATTAAGCTTAGCATAAGCAATAGCTGAAATAGCACTATTAACCGTACGATGGGTCAGTAGCCCTTCATTATGAGCCGTTATAACTAGCGATATAACAAAGTTATTCATAAATTTGAGCTTCAAATAATCCTTTCACCATTTTTGTTTTTAAGGCAAAACAGCTTAAAATTTGACCTTGAACAGTTTCATTGGGGCTATAAAAATTTATTTTATCATGATTTTGTACAAGACAGTTATCAAGAACCTTTAAATCCAAATCAGTTAAATCGGTAAGGTTAAATAATACGCTATGCAGTTTTGAACAGTTATTTAATGATTCAGCATATTTTAACAACAACTGAGTTACGACTGCGCAACCAAAATTAACGATATTCCTGGGCTTAAGTTCGAGCAATATCCTGAGCAGAAGAGTTTCCTTATCACTTGGATAAAAAAACTGAGTAAACTGCGAAAAATAAATTAGATTCGATAAATTCAAATCTAATTGACCATCAACTAATACAATAGCAGTTGATGTTGACTCTAGTTTACTGAAAAAACCAAGGTTATCTTTTACTAATTCAAGCTTTTTTGCCGTCAGAAAATAGAGATTTTGAACACCTTTTAGCCTTGGCAATAATTTAAGATAACTTCGAGCAATAAAAGGCTTCGGAATATAATTATTTTTGATCATCTGATTAAAGTCATTATAAATCATTGGTTCAAATAAATGTATTTTTGAGCATTCATTAATTAACCATCGCGGCACATAAATTGTAGCTTGATTCTGAATACCATGCCCGTCAATGCTAAGATCAAAAAAATTAGTGACAAAGGCATTAATTAAGATAAACAGGAATTGATTATGCTGCTTTAGCCAAGTATAAAGATGACCAATAATTTTATCCATTAAAGAACATTGGTAAAAAACAAACTGATCGTCCTGAGAATCAACAATAGAGACAGAATCTGTATTTGAGTTAATAACACGGATATTTTTTTTTAATAAGCCCGGCTTAATATGATTATCAATATACTCTAAACTAAATAATTTACTAGGACTAAGTGATTTATTTAAAGATCGTTTTTCAATTGATAATGAGTTACTTGTTTTTAACCTTACGAAATGAGCCGTATTAGCTACCACATAGTGAGGATAGCCATTACTTAACACATCACAGTTAAAATCCCAGTCTTCATATCCAAAACCCGCGGTACTTTGACGATAAGGTGTGTTAAGAAAAATTTCCTTAAGACCAAAGCATAGTGAGGGCCAAAGACAATGCTCTAATAAATAGATATCACTATATTGAATATTTTTATAGTCATACATACGCCGTAAGCTATAGTCATGAGAATTTCGATCATTAAAGCAAAACATGTAATGGGGGTGATACAAATAATATTTTTTTTCTTGAACATGTTGCCGAGCAGTCTTATAGGCCTTAACCAGCCAATCTTCACCGAAGAAATCATCAGCATCCAGATATGCAATATACGTACCATTCGCATTATTTACCGCAAAATTACGTGACGGACCCAAATCGCCAAAATCAACATCATATAAAGCATTAAAATTATGGCTTAAATTTTCAACAATTTCTCTGGTATTATTATTTATTTTATCCATAACACCAATAAGTTCAACATTAATATTTTGATCATAAGCTACCTGGATACAGTGAAATGCATTGCGCAATGATCGATAGGCTAAACGCCCCTCATGATGAAAAGTCATTATTAAACTAAGATCGAAATTGATTTTAGTCATAACACTCAACCAATTCAATTTGCTTGGCATTTAAACCAAATGTCTTACAAATGAAAGTTAGCGAATTCATATTCAAACAGATAAACTCATCAATTTGATTCAAGCAATTACTAAAATTACTAATCTCATCACTATCAGTGTAACAATCAATTAAAGCAATTTTCAAATTACTCTGTTGCGCTAAAGCCAGAGTATATTTAACAAATAATTTATAGGCAAGTTTAGAATTAAAATTAACAATTAATCCTGGTGGCATTTGTAATAATAACCGTAGTAGCAGCTTTTCTAAGCAATTTTCATCAAGATAGTAAAACATATTACCTAAAAAAATCAAATTAATATTTTTAGCATTAAAATCAGTATTTAATAAGCGCTGATATTCCTGATTATTATAAATATCTAGATTTTGATTAAAATCGGTAATAATAACATTAACCTTAGTTGATAATTTTGCGATATACTTAAAACAATGATTTATATGCTTAAACTCAGTCAATACTGTAACTGACTCATTAAGCTTGTATTTTTGCTTAAAAATAAAATATTCATCAATTATCTTACTGTCACTTAATTGGTTAAACATGATACTAGCGTCATAAGGATATAATTGTGGTTCCAGATTATGTATTTGATACCATTCTTCAAACAGCCAATCTGGAATAGTATTATCATATCCAGGTCTAAGTTTTTGAAGAATCGGTTCAATTAATTCAAGCTTAAAGGCCATAAGGATTCTATATAGCCAGGTTAAGTTATATTTAAGCATCTGGCCTAATTTTTTAAAATAGTTTTTAACTACGATTACTTGATAATTAGTATTTTTCAAAACCGGTTTAAAATTAACCGGTTGTTCAAATAAAACCGAAGGACTAAGCGTCGAATGCTTGCCCTGCTTTTCACTATCAAGTGATCCAGTCTTTTTGAGCCTAGTAAAATGAACGGTTTTTTCCACAGTTTTATGCCTGGCACCATATACGATACTATCCAGATTAAAATCCCAATCTTCAAAACCAAATCCAGATCTAGCTTTGCGATAGGGAACCGCTTTCATTAATAATCTATCCGTAAAGCACAAAGACGACCATAAATTATGTTCAATTAAATTATAATCACTATATTGTGACTGACTTGAGTCGATTAATTTTCGAATACTTACCTGATTATTACTATCAAACATATCACCAAAAAAAAGTAAATATTCTGGATGCAAAATAATTTTTTGACTTTGATTGGCTTCTAACATATCGTAAGCAGCTTTAAACCAGTTTTCACAAACTAAATCATCGGCATCAACAAAAGCCACATATTTACCGATGGCTAAATTAACGCCATGATTTCTTGATGGTCCAAGATCACCATATTCAACGTATTCAAGAATATCATTATCAGGATAGGATTGAAAATAATTCCTGGTATCTATTGAAGGTTTATCAATTATTATTATGAATTCAGATCTTAATGGCTGAGCAAAATTAAGGGCACGTTTAAAACTGTTAATTGATCTGTGCACAAGTCGTCCTTCTTTGTGAACAGTCATAATTACCGATATATCAATGGTATTAACCTTATCTAAGGTTTGCATTTAATTTATCTTTAAAGAGAAAATTGGTTACTACTTTTACCTTTAGCAATTTTATCAAAATACTTATTGGCTACATTACTTTGATATTTACTTCTTTCACCAGCAATATACTGAATAGTTTTTAAAAGACCATCCTTTAAACTCGTTTCGGGATTAAACCCAAGGTCCATCTTAGCCTTATTATACAAACCAGCAGATAGCCTGGGATCCCCCAATCGAGGTTCAGCATAAATAACCTCAGGTTGAAGTCCAGTAATTTGGCCAAGTGTACTAATCAACCCGCGAATGCTTGTAGGCATATTAGTACTAACATTATAAACATTACAGCTATGATTATGTTCTAAATACTGCATCGATAACATTAAAGCTTGGACAACATCATCAACATAAATAAAATCACGAACCTGAAGTCCATCCCCATAGACTGTTAAATTTTGGCCTTGCAATAGCCGGTTTACAAAAATCGAAATAACACCAGAGTAAATGGATTCAGGATTTTGTCTTGGGCCAAAAACGTTAAAAAATCTTAAACCGATATTTGCAATATCATATTTAGTAAAAGCAATATTACCATTTATTTCACAGGCCAACTTATCGGCTGCATACCCAGTTAACGGGAGCGGTTGGGTACTTTCAGTTAAGGGGATCTTTTCACAACCACCATATATAGCCGCACTTGAAGCATAGACAATTGGCGGAGATTTTCCATTTTTACTACAAAAACGACTGGCGGTAAAAGTATTTATAGTACCACCTAAGTTAATTTGATTAGCAATTGGCCAGTTTTCATCGTAATAAACGATAGAGGCTTTAGCCGCTAAATGAAAACAGCCATCAACATCCTTAAAAGCCATTTTCATATTTTCACAATTTGTAATATCACAAACAAGTAATTCAGCTTCTTTAGGAGCATTAACTCTTAGGCCTGTCGACAAATCGTCAATAATACGTACTTGATGATTGGCATTAATTAAGGCTTGACTTAAATGTGAACCAATAAAACCACAACCACCAGTTACAAGATATAAACTCAATTTATTTACTCCAAAATTTTTATAATTATTTAATCATTAAACCAGGGTATGTTTTACCAACTATATTATAACCGCAATAGACTGAGTTATAAAATAGTTTCAGCCTGATTATGCTCGATAAATAATTATTTTTTTTTAAAGAATTTCAGCCAAATATTATTTAAATCCCGTAACGGCTTAGTTATTTTCCAAGAATGACTATTTAAAATTTCCTCATTTACCAACAAGGTATCTTCATTTTCTTTTAAATATTCATTGATAATTCCGTGTAATTTAATACGTTCATTAGCGTAGGCTCGTTTAAAATAATGAATATAAAACCAAACACTGCCCAAAACTTCATAAAATGTATCATCTTGTTGATCTGGACAAGAGTTTTTAAATCTTATTAAACTCTGTTTGATAAATGATTCGTCTTGAATTTTCGGGTAAATTTGGGCAATCTTAGCTAAATTTCCGCAACGAATATAATGATCTAAAATCAATAAATTCAATTCATAGTTTTCATCCTTACTCAAATCAAAACTTATATCCGTCAAAGAATAGTTACCATTAATAATATTATAAGGACTTAATTTATTCATGCGATTACTGGCAATATATTTTCTCACCAAAGGAATATTAGCAATATGATAATTACCTAAAGAATCCATTAACGAAGGCCCATACTCAGTTGCCACAATTTCATCGACAAAACCAACTTTAAATTTATAAAAAATTCTAAGCCAAAGATCCCAATCACAAAAGCGTTTTAAAATTATATGGGGATCGTACCAGCCAATTTCTTCAATAACTTCACGACGAATAAGAACAGCCGCATTACCAATACAATTGTCTACGCCTAATTCATTAAGTGTTGTTGGTTGACCATAAATTTCATCTTCACTATCTAAATGCTTAATTAATAATTTTCCATATACCATACCTGTTTGCGGTTGTTGTTTAAATTCAGTCAACAATAATTCAAGATGATTAGGTGCATAAGTGCAATCATCAAAAATAAAACTTATATAATTACCCGATGATTCTATATAAGCCTTAGCCGTAGTATATGCCAACAAACCAGTATTTTCTTCAAACCTTACCAGTTTTATCCGCTTATCCAGACTATGTAATTCTTCAAGATAATCTTTCGTACCATCAACTGAACCATCGTCAACAACAAACAACTCAAAATTCTGATGCGTTTGCGCCAAAATTGAATCGATTGATGATTTTAAATACCCGCTTTGAAATCGTGCATAAGTAGGTAAAAATACTGACACTAAATCTGATGTCATAACTTTTACTTTAATTTAATCGGTAATTCTTTTAAACCTCTTAAAGCAAAAGGATCCTTATATTCCAACTGAGTTGTAGCCAGTTTCAAATCAGGAAACCTTGTAAATAGAACCTTAAGAGCCAATTCACCTTCAGCAATAGCTAAGGATGAGCCAAGGCAATGATGAATACCTTGACCAAAAGACAAATGCTTACTACTATCACGCATTATATCAAATTTATCAGCATTTTCGTAAACTTCTTCATCACGATTAGCCGATCCTAGAAGAATAACCATCATACTGCCTTTTTTAATTTCCTTATTACTTAAAATCAAGTCTTCACTTGAAGAGCGACGTACAACTTGAACCGGACTTTGATAGCGCAATACTTCATTAACAGTGTGCGTTAATAAACCAAAATCATTTTTTAATAAATTTAATTGGTCTGGGTTTAATAATAGTGAGTGAATTGCATTGCCAATTAAATTAACCGTGGTTTCATGACCAGCCACTAAAAGTAAAACCAGATTCCCTAAAACTTCATCTTTAGTTAATTTACTACCATTGTCACTTGCTTCAACTAATGCACTGATAAGATCATTTTTTGGATTATTATGTCTTTCTTCAACAATCGGCTTAAAATAATCAAGCAGGTTTTCCTGCGCTTTAATAGCATCCATGTTACTTTGAATTTTTTGTGCCATACTATCTTTGCCACTACTCATCCCCATAAGCACACCACCAGCTTTAACCAAAGCATTAGACCAATCTCTAAATTTATGACGATCGCTAGCTGGCACACCGAGCAATTCAGCAATGACAATAACGGGGATTTGAAAGGCAAATTCACTTACCAAATCAACGGGTTCACTGCTATTCATTTTATCCAACAACTCATTAGCGATTTGTTCAATATGTGGTTTAAGATCATTAACCCTACTTGGCGTAAAGGCTTTATTCACAATAGCTCGCATGCGGGTATGATCGGGTGGATCCTGATTAAGCATCCAAGTCGCTCTTGATTTCATGGCTTCATTAAGTTTGGGAATCATATTAATCATCGGATTACTTTGTTTCCATTTATTTAAATTCTTCTCAAAATCTAAATCAGCTAGAATTGCTTTGGCAGTAGCGTACTTAGTAACATAAAAATTCTGACCGACACTAGACCACATTAGCGGATCATTTGCTCGCATGCTTGCTAATGTAGGATAGGGATCCTGTAAGAAATCATGCGTCATAGGGTGAAAAGGGTCAGTTAAAGTTTTGGTACTCATGTTAAACCTCATAAATTATAAAAAACAATCAATGGCAAATTTTTATTCATCATCAAGTTTAAAGCCAAGCCTAATTTTTACTTGAAATTCAGCAACATTACCATCTTTAATTAAACCACGTTGTTCAACAACTTCAAACCAGCCTAAATGCCTTATCGTTTTTGACGCCCGTTTTACACCTTCCCGTACGGCATCGCTAAAACTTTTGTCAGAAATAGCAACAATTTCAGTCATTTTATAAACATTTGCCATTACATTTATCTCCTTTATTTAAAAATTTCTACTACCTATTTTAGTCAGTTTTTAATCAATATTTTATCTAGCATATTTCGAAAACCACCAAATCTTGCCTTAAAACAAAATTCTTAATTACAATCATTGGTTAATTATTTTAAAGCCAAAAACTAAATAGCCAAACAACCATATCAAAAAGAATACAGTTGTTTGGCTTACCATTGCCTAGACAGTGGCTACTAACAACTGGCGATTCTGAACATCTTCACCATTAGCATAACGGATACCTAAAGCATCCTGACCAATAATCATTCTTTGAATCTCTCTAGTGCCTTCATATATATTTAAGACTTTAGCATCTCTAAAGAAACGTTCAACAGGATATTCATCACTAAAGCCATAACCGCCAAAAATCTGGACGGCATTATGGCCAGCCTTATTAGCTGCTTCACCACAGAACAATTTAGCAATCGAGGTTTCTCTAGTATTACGAACACCTTTATTCTTCAAAGATGCCGCCCGTAAATAAAGTAATCGACCAGCTTCACAGTCAGCGACCATGTCGGCAATCATGGCTTGAACCTGTTGATGCTCACCAATAAATTTGCCAAAAGTTTTACGTTGCATGGCATATTTTGTACAGTTATCAATACAACCCTGGACTAAGCCAACCGCTCCAGCAGCTACCGAAAATCGACCATTGTCTAAGGCCGACATGGCAACTTTAAAACCATTACCCACACCACCTAAAATGTTTTCGGATGGAACCCTCACTTCATCTAAAAATAATGACGAAGTATCACTAGCTCTTAAACCAAGTTTACCTTTGATTGGAACAGCCGTAAATCCTTTAGTCTTAGTGTCAACAATAAAACAGGTAATACCTTTATGGCCTAAACTTGGATCAACCGTAGCAAAAACTAAAGCATGACTAGCGATTGAACCATTGGATATCCAGGTTTTTTGCCCACTTAAAATATAACTATTGCCGTCTTTAACAGCTTTAGTTTGTTGGTTAGCAGCATCACTACCAGCTTCTGGCTCAGTCAAACCATAACAGCCAATAAATTCACCATTACATAATTTAGGTAAATAAAACTGCTTTTGTTCTTCACTGCCCCATTTGAGAATTGTTAAAGCAACCAGTGAGGTTTGTACCGAAAACAACGTTCGCGTTGACGAACATACCCGATTTACTTCTTCCGTCATAAGTCCATAGGCAATATAATCAAGACCCAAACCGCCATACTGTTCAGGTACGGGTCCACCTAAAAAACCTTCACTAAAGATTTTTTTAGCTATCGACCAGTCAAATTTACATTCACGATCATTACTCACAGCGTATGGTTCTACTTCTCGTTCCATAAACTCACGCATATGACGTCTTATATCAATTTGTTGTTTACTTAATTCAAAATCCATTTATTTATCTCCAAAAATTAAAGGGTAATTATATTTTAAACTTAGCTATCTAGACTTTCAAACGAATCAATTTGGGCTTTTTGTAATCGTCCAGAATAATCAATATAGACCGTTTTCCATTCGGTAAACTGTTCAATAGCTGTTGTTCCTGCTTCACGATGTCCATTGCCCGTCTTTTTAATACCGCCAAAAGGTAATTGAATTTCAGCGCCTATCGTTGGCGCATTAATATAAACAATGCCGGCTTCTAATTCTTCAATTGCCGCAAAAGCCTTATTAACATTTTTGGTATACATTGAAAGCGATAAACCAAATTCAGTGCTGTTAGCTACTTCAAGCGCTTGGGTAAAATTGGCAACTGGCATAATAGCTGTAACCGGTCCAAAAATTTCTTCTTGAGCAATTCGCATTTTTGAATTTACATCCATAAATATTGTGGGCTCATGAAAACAGCCTAACTGATAATCTCCTTGCGTTAAAATGTTACCACCATACAATAATTTGGCGCCTTCTTTTTTACCAATTTCAACATATCTATTGATTGACTCTAACTGAGCTCGATTAATAACTGGGCCAATCGCTACATCTGGATCAAGACCATTACCGATAGATAGCGAAGCAGTGATAGCCTTAAATTCATGACAAAATTCTTGATAGATTTTTTCATGAACAATAATGCGACTCGTAGCCGTACAACGCTGACCAGCAGTTCCAAATGCTCCCCACAAGGCTCCTTCTAAAGCCAATTCAAGGTCAGCATCATCCATAACACAAATAGCATTTTTACCACCTAATTCACACGATATTTTCTTCATTAGTTCGCCACAGCGCGAAGCAACTTTTGAGCCAATATCGGTCGAACCAGTTATCGACACAGCTTTTACTAAAGGGTTATCCACAATGGCATTCCCCACAACCGAACCCGATCCAGTAACTAAATTAATTACCCCATCAGGCAAACCCGCCTCAGCTAAAATTTCGACAAATTTAATCGCACATAAAGGCGTATCACTAGCTGGCTTAATTACAACGGTGTTACCAGCTACTAAGGCTGGAAATATTTTCCAACTTGGAATCGCTACCGGAAAATTCCAAGGCGTTATAATACCAACAACACCCATCGGGCTACGTACACACATCGCAAATTTATTAGGCAATTCCGAGGGCACCGTTTGACCAGTTAAACGCCTGCCTTCACCTGCCATATATTTTGCCATATCTATTGCTTCCTGGACGTCACCACGAGCTTCTTTAATAACTTTGCCCATTTCCTGAACCATAATTTGAGCTAATTCTTCTTTACGGGTTTCAAGTAAATAACCAGCTTTAAGAATAAGCTCAGCACGCACTGGGGCTGGGGTCTTGCGCCACGATTTAAAGGCATTATGGGCAGATTCAATAGCGGTATCAACATCTTTCTTATTTGAACTAGCAAATGTGCCCAGACTTAAATTTAAATTTGCTGGATTTAAACTAGTAAAAGTCTCATTAGAACTAGCTTTTACCCATTTACCATTAATAAAGTTGCCATAACTCATTTTACCCAAATCACTCATAGTATCAATCATTCCAGATTTAATTCCTGTTGACATTTTTCTATCCTCCAAACAAAACTTATTAATGTAATTCCATTATTGCTTTTTCAAGTATAGCTAGTCCTTGATTGGCTTCAGCTAGCGATAAATTTAATGGTGGTATCAGTCTTATCACCTGGCCAAAACTACCACAAGATAATACCAATAATTTATTATCAAAACATTTATCGATTACCGCTTGAGCCAAGTCATGACTAGGCTTTCCTTGAGCATCAAAAAATTCAATACCAATCATTAGACCTCGTCCACGAACCTGAGCGATAAATTTTGACTTACTGGCAATCGCCTGTAAGCTTTGTAAAATATGCTCACCAATCGTTTTAGCATTTTCAACCAATTTTTCTTCCTGAATAACGGATATCGTAGCTAAAGCAGCTGCGCAAGAAACGGGATTACCCCCAAAAGTATTGCCATGACGACCAGAAGGCCATTTATCCGTCAGTTTTTTGCTAGCAATAAAAGCTGATAATGGCATCCCTGAAGCAATTCCTTTCGCCATTAACATAATATCTGGGCGAATTCCTTCATATTCACAGGCAAACATTTTACCAGACCGGCCAAAACCTGACTGAACTTCATCAATTATTAACAGGATATTCTTTTCATCGCAAAGCTTACGTAAAGCCTTTAAGAAACCATCTGGTGGGACAACATAACCACCTTCTCCTAAAATTGGTTCAATAATCATGGCTGCAACTTGATCGCTATGGACAAACTGATTAAATAAAATATCAAAATGTCTGAATACATCATTTACGCATTCTTGGTCATTATCCTTAAACTTAGAGTGCAACGCATAAGGATAGGGAATTGTATAAATAGATCCGGGTAACGGTTCATAGTTTTCCCGGTAATACAACTTACTGGTAGTAAGCGCCGTAGTCAAAAGGGTACGACCATGAAAGGACCCTCTAAAATTAATAATTGCTGGTTTACGAGTCACATAACGTGCTAATTTAATTGCACCTTCAACTGCTTCAGCGCCACTATTAGCTAAAAATACCGAATCTAATCCATCCGGAGTTATGCTAACGAGCTTTTCAGCTAATTCAATGTATTTTTTATGATAAGTAGTAACTGATGTGTGCAAAAGCATTTGAGCTTGATCTTGAATTGCTTTAACAACTTTAGGATGGCAATGACCAGTGTTAGTAACTGCAATACCTGTAGTAAAATCAAGATAGGCATTATTATTCATATCATAGACAAAAGAGCCACTAGCTCGCTCGACAACAATTGGTGCACATCTAGCTAAAACCTGGTTGACCACTTTATGATCATTTTGCATGTATTGTTTATTTTTATCACTAATTTGTGTAGTAGACATTGGTAATCCCCTTTATATATTTTTTAATTCAAATAAAACCCCAAGGGCATTGTCAAGCGCCGAGTAGTAGTATTCCTATTATTATATTAATAAAAAATTGATTAAGCCAAATACTTAATACTTAATTTAGTGATCACTTTAAAAACAGTTTCTGCAAAATCAACCTTTAACCACTTGACTTTAGCTAAATTTAATCCTGTTTGACATTACTTTAGCTAAATACATACATTTTGACAGCTAAAATTAACGCTAAATTTATCTTACCCAATTTTGGTATAAAACATTCTAAGATTTTTTATTTTTAATAACTTTAATATCTTTCTTGAAAACCAAGTCAAAAACCTCGTCAAGAGAACTAACGCTAATCAAATTTAATTTATCTTTTACATAGTCGGGAATTTCCAAGAGGTCATTAAGGTTAGATTTAGGAAAAATGACCGTTTTAATACCACAACGTAAAGCGGCTAATAACTTTTCCTTTAAACCACCAATAGCTAGAACTCGACCTCTAAGAGTAATTTCACCGGTCATGGCCATACTAGGCTTTAATTTAGTATTGGCTATAGCCGACATTAAGGCTACGCATAAAGCTACACCAGCCGAT
This sequence comes from bacterium, assembly GCA_021815785.1. Taxonomy (GTDB): domain Bacteria; phylum Cyanobacteriota; class Vampirovibrionia; order Obscuribacterales; family JAKAZS01; genus JAKAZS01. The sequence goes on along the minus strand of JAKAZS010000010.1, from coordinate 19,225 downwards.
GGGCCATCTTTAGGAATAGCACCTTCAGATATGTGAATATGCACATCCAATTTTTCCTGAAAATTCGGATCAATTCCGTATTGAGCAGCATGGCTTCTAATGTAGGTAAAAGCAGCCTGAGCTGATTCTTTCATAATATCGCCTAATTGACCCGTGAGCTGTAACTGCCCTTTACCAGGCATCAAATTAACTTCAATCGACAAAGTCTCACCACCCGTTTGTGTCCAAGCCAAACCTGTTACAATCCCTATTTGTGAACCAAGTACATCATTATCCCGAATAACTTTAGCTGGTCCCAAATAATTAGTAATAGTCTGGGGATTTAATTTTACATAAGTACAATTTCCTTTTACTATTTGGGTTGCAACTTTTCGGCATAATTTAGCAATTGCTCGCTCCAACGAGCGCACTCCAGCTTCGCGAGTATATTCTTGAATTATTTTACGAATAGATTCAGATGGAATTTTTACTTGCTTCGAATTCAAACCATGCCTAGCAATAGTCTTAGGAATAATATGTAATTCAGCTATTGCTAATTTTTCTTCTTCAGTATAACCAGATATTGGTATTATTTCTAAACGATCATACAAAGGACGTGGAACATAATCAAGGGCATTAGCCGTAGCCACAAAAATCACTTCTTTAAGGCTAAATGGGGCATCAACATAATGGTCTGTAAAATTCTCATTTTGATCAGGGTCTAAAACCTCAAGCATAGCTGCTGTAGGATCGCCTAAAATATGCCTAGTCATTTTTTCGATTTCATCCAGCAAAATAACCGGATTTTTCGTTTGTGTCTGTTTAATAGCCTGAATAATTCGACCTGGCATGGCTCCAATATAAGTACGTCTATGTCCACGAATTTCAGCCTCATCATTGACACCACCTAAACTAATCCGGGCAAATTCACGGTTCATCGAGGCTGCGATTGATTTAACTAAAGATGTCTTCCCTACTCCTGGTGGACCAACTAAACATAAAATAGTACCCAAAGGTTCTTTAGACAATTTACGTACCGCTAAATATTCAAGGATACGATCTTTGACCTTTTCTAAGCCATAATGCTCTTTGTTTAAAATAGCTTGAGCTCGTTTTAAATCAATAATCTCTTTAGATTTTTTCGCCCAAGGTAGTGCTACCAAGGTGTCTAAATAAGTTCGGATAACCGAAGCTTCACTGGATTGCGGAATCATTTTTTCCAGTCGTTGAATTTCCTTATTAGCCCTCTCTAAAGCAACTCCGGACATTTTGGACTTAATAACTTTTTGCTTGTATTCAGCTATTTCATTGGTAGGATCGTCATCATTAACTAATTCTTCCTGGATAATTTTCATTTTTTCCCTTAAGAAATATTCTCTTTGGGTTTTTTCCAGGTTATACCGCACTTTATCATGGATTTCCTGATCAATTAAGGCCACTTCCAATTCCCGCGATAATAACTGCGACACATATTCTAAGCGCTCATAAGTATTAGAATACTCAAGGGATTTCTGACGTTCTTTTACACTTAAATTTAAATAAGTAGCTAAAATATCAGCCAATTTACCAGGTTGACCAATACCAGCTACGGCTAGTAAACTTTCAGGATTAATTTTTTTGGTAGTATTAACATACTGTTCAAATTTTTCAATAGCAATTTTTACTAGTGATTTAGTAATAAGATCATCTTGTTCAACCTCGTCAAGCTTAATTATGTTGGATCGAATCACTTTAGCATCTTCAACCAATGAATCAATGGTAACCCTGGATACACCTTCTATTAAAACCTTCACCGTTCCATCCGGAAGCCTTAACATTTGCATTACTTCAGCTAAAGTACCTATTTGAAAAATATCTTCTTGATTGGGATCTTCGCAATCAGGATCTTTCTGAGCAACCAATACCACTAAGCGATCATCAGCAAGCAAAGCTTGTTCCAAAGCATTAATTGACTTAGGACGACTGACAAATAGCGGTGTTACTATATGCGGATAAACAACCACATCTCTAAGTGGTATTAAAGGAAAATATTTGGTAGCAAGATCCACCATGGACAACCTCGAAAGAAACCTTAGCCTTAAGCTATTTCACCTTTTGGCTTAGCTTTAGGCAATTGGAGCAATTCTGATGTTGATCGCTTTTGGACTTGCTCCAATGTTATATTACAAGTTTTAATATCCTGGCGGGACGGCGCTTCATACATTACTTCGAGCATTATTTCTTCGACAATTGATCTTAAAGCCCTGGCTCCGGTTTTAAGCTTAATAGCTTCTTCGGCTATAGCTTTTACGGCGTCTTGTTCAAATTTCAGGTCAACACCATCTAAATCTAACAATTGTTGAAATTGTTTAATAATAGCATTTTTAGGTTCAACCAAAATCTTGATTAAAGTTTCAACATCAAGCGATTCTAAAACACCAATAACTGGCATCCGTCCAACGAATTCAGGAATTAAGCCAAATTTTATCAAATCATCAGGAGCCACTTTTTGTAATAATTTACTAGCCCGTTGCTCACGTTCCCATGAAGTTAAGGGTAATTCATTGCCAAAGCCAATACTTCTATTAGTTGATACCCTAGCTTCAACAATTTTTTCCAATCCAACAAAAGCGCCACCACAAACAAACAAAATATTAGCCGTATTAATTTGAATAAATTCTTGATGAGGATGCTTACGCCCACCTTGAGGTGGCACATTTGCCAAAGTGCCTTCAATCATTTTTAATAAAGCTTGCTGAACGCCTTCACCACTTACATCTCTAGTAATGCTGGTATTTTCAGACTTACGGGAAATTTTATCAATTTCATCAATATAAATAATCCCCCGCTCAGCTTTTTTAATATCATAGTCACTAGCCTGATATAAGCGTAAAAGAATATTTTCAACATCTTCACCAACATAACCAGCTTCAGTCAAAGTAGTTGCATCCGCCACCGCAAAAGGCACATCAAGAATTTTCGCCAACGTCTGAGCTAAAAGTGTCTTTCCCGATCCGGTAGGGCCAATAAGCATTATATTTGACTTTTGAATTTCAACTTTTTCTGGTGATTCTTGATTGTGACCAATACGTTTGTAATGATTATATACTGCCACTGACAGAACTTTTTTAGCCGAATTCTGACCCACAATATGTTGATCTAAAAAATCTTTAATTTCTTTAGGTTTAGGGATATCTTTCACCGGCGGTGACTGCGACTCAGTAACTCCAGTTGTTGGACTGCCACTTTCAAAAAGTTCTTCGTCTAAAATTTCATTACACAAATCAACACATTCATCACAGATATAAACACCAGGTCCTGCAATTAATTTTTTTACCTGATCCTGACCTTTGCCACAAAATGAACATTTAAGCCGACTATCTGATTGTTTTGCCATATTCTTTACCTATACATTTTACTTTCCACAAAAAGTTGATACCGCAATATTTTCAACTTAAACTGCAGTTAAGGATGGTTTTTCTGGACTAGTTACAACATCATCAACTAAGCCATACTCTTTAGCTTCTTCAGCAGTCATTATATTATCGCGATCTGTATCTTTTTCAATTTGCTTAACAGTTTGACCAGTATGATAGGCCATAATTTCATTAACCTGACGTTTAATGCGAATTATTTCCCGAGCTTGAATTTCAATATCCGTTGCCTGCCCCTGGGCTCCACCAAGCGGTTGATGAATCAAGACCCGCGAATGTGGCAAGGCTCTACGTTTGCCTTTAGCACCTGAACATAGTAAAAGGGCGCCCATACTGGCAGCCTGCCCGATACAAATTGTTGACACATCAGCACGAATATAGCGAATGGTATCGTAAATAGCCAACCCTGCAGTTACCGAACCACCTGGTGAATTAATATATAAGTTGATATCCTTTTCCGGATCTTCAACTTCCAGTAACAATAATTGGGCAACAACTAAATTAGCCACAACATCATCAATAGGCGAACCTAAAAAGACGATACGATCTCTTAACAATCGTGAAAATATATCAAAGGCTCTTTCACCCCGCGCCGTAGTTTCAATAACTGTTGGCGGGAAATATAGACTAGGACTAATATTTAAATTTTCCCATGCATTGCTAATTTCTTTAATTTTAGTTTTATCCATTTACAACTTCCTTAATTTTTAAATGTGCTATCCTACTAGATATATAACTAACGATAGATTTAATTATAACAATTTATTCTCATTAAATACTACAACTTAGTCAAAAATTAGCTAATTAAATTTGACAAATATTTTAAATTAAATACATCCGAACTATGAAACAGCCGAATCAACTTCTACTTTAAGGTAATTTATCTGCGAATTTTGCACTAAATGATTAATAACTTTACTGGTCAAAGCTTCTTCCATAACTTGCCTACGAATATTTTCGTTGTTAGTTATCTCTGATGCTTGCACATTATAATGTGTCATTAACTCAACAAAATAAGGCGTCAACTCTTCTTGGCTTACGGTCAATTTAAGATCGCGCACTATCGCACCTAACACCAAACTAGTTAAAACTCTTTGCTTAGCTTCATTTAATTTTACATTTTTTAAATCTTCAAATTCCTTACTAACCTTAAAAGTTTCAAAATCTTGTTTATTGGTATCCATATAATTTTTCACTTGTTCAATCAGTAAATTAAGCTCGCGTTCAATCATTGTTTCAGGAATATCAACGCTAGCAAGTTTAACTACAGCTTCAACAACACTTTTTTGTACATTCTGACGATTCTGTTCTGCTACTTCCTGATTTAACCTATCATTTAGAACTTGAGTCAATTCAGTCAAACTTTCATAGCCTACACTAACGGCTAATTCATCGTTGATCTCAGGAGTAACTTTATTGCGTACTTCTTTTAAATTAACTTTAAAATTTGCCTCTTTACCCGCTAATTCTTTATTGCGATAATTTTCTGGAAAATTAACCTTTAATTCAAAATTTTCACCGTTTTTATGACCAATTAACTGTTCACAGAAATTATCCACAAAATTTCCAGCTTTTACTTCTAGAACGACGTCTTTAGCACTTCCACCTTCAATTAGTTTATCATCAACGAAACAGTCAAAATCAATTAATACATTATCACCCATGGCTACAATTTTGTCGTTAACAGCTTGGAAAGTGGCTTTAGACTGGACCAGATTAGTTAGCATCGATTCCAGGGCGTCCGCTGGAACAACAGTCTCTGCAACATCAACACTTAAACCCAAGTAGTCGGTTATTTTAACTTCAGGACGCACTTCAAACTTAGCATGCAAATGCAAAGGCTTACCTAATTCAAATTCACATTTATCAATTTCGGGCTGAGTGATAATATCTAAATTTTCTTGACTAATCGCTTGACCTAAAAGCTTGGGAACCAAAGATTCCAAAGCTTCATACTTAATATAATCTACTCCCAATGTTGTTTCCAGTACTCGTCGAGGAGCTTTACCAGGTCTAAACCCAGGGATCTTAACTTTATGACTTAAAGTTCGGCAAGTTTGCTCATAAGCCCTTAAAACTTTTTCAGCTTCAACTTCCAAACCTAATTCAACAATATTCTTACCTTGTTTATCTAAAGTAATTTTCATCATAACTTCCTAAAATAGTAATTAAAAATTAATTTGGTGGTGGAACCTGCACATCAATATGAGTACTGGAAACAATCATACCTACCAAAAGGGCTAAATTAATGGTAAAAAATATCCCAAAGAATAAAGATCCTTGCATAAGCTGCCAACACAATAAAGCTTGACGTGCTGGTAACGTGGTTAGAATTCCAAACCGATTTACGATATAGTAAAAAATCATTGCCCCAACTAAAACGTCGCAGACTAATAATAAAGGCATTCGCTGTGGCGCCATCATCGGCACAACTAATGAAACCACTGTAACAAGGGAACAAATTAAGAGGAAATAACTAGTTGCACGATCGGTATCCCGCACTTGAACCTGTTCACTAACAGTCAAATCATTTACATATTTTATACCTTTAAGAAAAGTTTCTACCGGAGATCGTCTCTGGGTTATATTGCCTTTTTCCTCAGTATTGGCTAAATTTGAATCTTCGGAAAGTTGTGGACTGTTGCTTTCGCTATCATTCTTGCTGACATCGTCCATTTAAATAGCCTCATAAAATTAGTAAAAAAAATCTAAAAATAATTTGGAGCGGGAGACGAGGCTCGAACTCGCGACATCCTCCTTGGCAAGGAGGCATTCTACCACTGAATTACTCCCGCAACCTCATAATTAATATTTTACAATATTATTTCAATAACATCATAAAATATCAACCCAATAATATTCTACAATATCTTTTCGCGTTTAGCGACTCTTAACAACTTTAATTTTTTGATCTGGCCTTTTCGTTAATCTGTTTTCTACTTCAGAAAGCGTATTGACAACTAGATAAGCGTTATTGGCGTCAGTTCGAGGCCGGTCACCAGTTATTAAACACTTTACGAAATGTTCACATTCTAAATGGAGTGGTTCAGCATCAGGATAGTCGGGATACTCAACAATCATCCGGCCTTCCTTGGATAATGAATGCAAAGCCAATTTATTCTCGCTTTGCGCATCATTTAAAACCGCACTTTTTAAAGAGCCATTAACCGTCAAACGAACAAGTTTTTGCGGATCAATCCAACTATTGCGAACTTGTCCAGGAATAACTTTATGACCCAAATCAAAAGATAAGTCCAAATAAGCCACATCTACTAAACCGTCATTTAAAGTGTCCCATCCGCCAACTCGATTAACTTCAAGATTATCCGTATCCAGAAGATAACTCATCATGGAAATATCATGAGGTGCTAAATCCCACAATACACTCCAGTCACGCCGACCCATGTTAAAATTCATCCGATCTGAACGAATAAACAATAGTTCGCCTAATTCACCACTTGCAATTAATGATTTTAAACAATTTACCGCAGGGTGATAAAGCAATAAATGGCCTACCATTAAAATTAAATTTTTTTGCGTAGCTAACTCATCCAATTCGATGGCATGCTTTACATCACGAGCCATAGGCTTTTCAATATAAACATGTTTATTGGCTTTAAGAGATTTTAAGGCTAAATCAAAATGTGTGTCACTTGGGGTTGCAATTACTACAGCTTTAATACTAGGACTAGCTAAAACGTTGTTAAAATCATTCCAGAGTTTTACCTCAGGAAAGTCTTTAGCCACTAATTCTAGCCGATAATCACTAACATCACAAACTGCTTCAAGTACGTTTAACTGGTGAAAATTCCGTATCAGGTTTTTACCCCAAGCTCCACATCCAACTACAGCAACTTTGGGTAAATCCAAAGCTCCTCCTCATAATATTTAAAATATTATTTCTTTTTATTAACTGCTTCGCCAAATTCCTTTCCAACTCTAAACCCCGCAACTCTTTTTGCTGGAATTTGAAGTGGTTCATTTGTTTTAGGGTTGCGACCCACACGCGCTTTACGCTGACGAGCCTCAAAAGTACCAAAACCAACTAAGGTAACTTTTTCTCCAGCAGCAACACTTTTAACTATCGTTTCCATCATGCTGTTGATAACCATTTCGGCATCTTTTTTCGTAGTTTGAGCTTCTTTGGCAACTACATCAACTAATTCTGCTTTATTCAAAGTACATCCACTCCTTATTATGAAAAAATACTAATCTAGATAGGGATTCCTATAATTTTTACAGTATTAACCAATTACTCATTTTAAAACATTAATTGGCTAATCACAAAAAAATTAATAAACTGTGGAATTATTGTAACTAATTTTTGGCAAAAAACCTAATAACTTTTAAAAATTATTATTAATTCACTTATTTGCTATTTTTTTATCAATTTTTTTTGATAATTACAAGCTTAACGTATAGAATAAAAATAAGCCCAATTTATTGAGGAGTCCATACCTAAATGCTTCAAACTCGTAACTTAATCAAATCCTCTTTACGACGTGAAGCCTGGCTAGAAATCAACTTGACATCGCTGGAATATAATTTAGACCAAATTAAATCCTGGATCAATCTAAACAAAACTCAAATTATGGCTGTCTTAAAATCAGATGCCTATGGTAATGGCGCTATTCCAGTAGCCGAAGTATTGATTGCTAAAGGGATTAAATGGTTTGCCGTAGCTTCAATAGATGAAGCAATAGCTTTGCGAAACTTAAATAATGAGATTAGCATTCTGATTTTAGGTCCCATTCCTAACTGGTCTATTATAACCGCAGCCGAACATAATATTGATTTGACGCTTACTTCTTACGCACAAATAAAATCAATGTTAAATTATATCAACAATAAAAAAATTAGTCTAAATATACACCTAAAAATTGATTCAGGCATGCATAGATTAGGTATTAATCCTCAAGAAATTACCACTATTGTAAACTTAATAACCGCAAATCCCTATTTAAAATTAGTTAGCATTTTTAGCCATTTAGCGTTAGCCCATGATTACAAAAAATGCCATAAACAATTTCAAACCTTTACCAATTGTTTGAAAATTTATCCCTGTACGGCTTTACCCATAACCCATCTAGCTTCAAGTCAAGCTATCAGACTATTTAAATTTACCCATTTGGATATGGTAAGATCCGGCTTATATTTATATGGTCTGGAACCGTGTAATTACTCAACTGATTTAAAACCAATATTAAGTTTAAAGGCAAGAATTAACCAAATTATGACTGTAAGTAAAGATGAAGGCGTAGGCTATGATTTTACTTATATTTTAAAACGTGACTCGTTACTAGCTGTTATCCCTATAGGCTATGCCGATGGAATTGATCGTGGTTTATCCAATAAATTACAAGGTTTAATCAATGGTAAAATAATCCAGCAAATTGGCTTAATCAGTATGGATCAAATGATCTTTGATATAACTAATACCAATGATGTAAGTTTAGGCGATGTTATTGAATTAATTACTGATGTTCATCCCAATCCAATTAATTCCACCATAAATCCATTCAGTCTTGCCCATTGGGCGAACCTTCTCAATACATCAACTTACGAGTTATCAACTAGACTTAATGGCCGTTTACCAAAAATGTACATCAGGAATACTAACGTCTCATAAATTAATATGCCTAAATTTGCTATCTTATTTGGTACCTTTAACCCAATTCACTATGGACACTTGGCTATAGCTAATGCAGCACAAGAGCAATATAATTTAAATAAGATTTTTTTTGTACCAAGTTTTAAGCCGCCGCACCGTAATGACAATCCCATTGAAGCAAAATTGAGGCTAGAAATGGTTCACCTGGCCATTAAAGACAATCCGTTTTTTTCCATTCTGGACATTGAAATACAACGCCAAGGCATTTCTTACTCAATTGATTCAATTCATGAAATAAACAGACTCATAGATTATCCACACCAACTATATCTGATTATTGGTGCGGATAATATCAATAAGTTTTCAACATGGCATAATTATAAAGAAATTTTAAACTTATGCAAACTTTTAATTGCTCCACGAAATGATATTTTAATAGATTATAATCTTAGTCGTAAGCATTTTATTAAATGGCTAAGGTTGCAAAAACTTCCCCAAGAAATATATCAAAATATTGAACCAATTTTATTACCATCCAATAACTTATCAAGTTCTTATATACGCGAAAAAATAAAAGCCCGACAATCCATAAAATATTTAGTACCAGAAATGGTAATTAATTTTATAAACGACCAGAAGCTTTATAGGTAAAAATTAATGACTGCACCAGAAGCTCAGATCAATAACATCATCGAATTTACCCGTAGTAGTGTTAAAAGTAAACGCTTTAGTCACATTTTAAATGTAGTATCACTAAGTCACAAATTAGCACTGGCTTTAAATCTTAATCCAACCGATGCTATTATTGCTGGCTATTTACATGACTGCCTTAAAGAAGAAAAATCAACCACACTGGTAAGCTTAGCTAAACAATATCAATTGCCCTTAGACGAAATTGAACTGGCTAACGGACATTTACTTCATGGACCCGTAGCCAGTCTAATCGTTGCCAAGAAATTTAATATTACTAATACAGAAATTCTTAATGCTATAGCCTATCACACACTAGGACATCCCGCCATGTCCGATTTGGCCAAAGTTATTTTTCTAGCTGACTGCCTTGAAGAGGACCGGGATCTTGATTACACCTTTCCTATTTGGAAAACATTATTAGAACCTCGCAAATTAGCCAATGCTAAAAATGCTAAAGAAGCTAAAAACCAAATAACTATAATTAGTAAAAAGAAATTAAATAAAAAATTTATTGCTAATATAAATTTCAATGACTTTAATTTAAATATCAACAGAGCAATTTTAGTAGCCTGTAATCAAAATATTAAATATTTAATGTTAGAAAATAAAATTATTCATCCTCGAACAATTAAAACCCGAAATTATTATTTACAAAACCCTTAAACAAATCAAAATCGCCTTATTTCATAGTTAACCAGTAATAATTTAATTACATTATTACTTGTATGATGATATTTAAGTATTTTAACTAAATACTTAAGTTTAAATTTGAACTATGTCCAGGAAATGCTTTGGCCTGAGGATTTATATAGGTACAGGCAAAATTAACCGCTGTAGCAGCTTCGGCCGCACCAGTTGCAATTAATTTAAGCTTGGCGGCATGCGTTGCAATGTCGCCAGCGGCGTAAATTCCCGGCAAATTAGTTTCCATTTTTTCGTTTACAGCTATAGCATTACCTTCCATCTTTAAACCCCAACTTTTAAGAAAATCAAGGTTAATCACAAAGCCAATATTAATAATCAGAACATCAATGTCCAATGTTTCCTCTTTACCAGTACGATTATCAAAAATAGTTACCGTATTGACTTTTTCTCCGGTAGAATTAATTTCTTTTAACTCGTAAAATGTTTTCACATCAACCTTATTAGCTTTCATTTCCTCGACTGAAGTCTGAACAGCCCTAAACTGATCCCGTCGGTGAATCAAAGCAACCGAAGCTGCTAGCTGCGAGAACTCATTAGCCCAATCTACTGCACTATCACCACCACCAACAATCAAAACTTTTTTTCCGCGAAATTGTTCTTTATTCTTCACCGCATAGAAAATAGCCTTATTCTCAAGACTACTATCATGTTCAACGTCTAATTTTTTAGGGACACAAGCTCCAGCCCCAATTGCTAACAGGATAGATTTAGTATAATGTTCATCGGTTTTATCCGAAATCACCTGCCAGATGTCTTCGCTATACTGATTAAGTTTTAAAACTTTTTCACCTGAACAAAAGGCTGGCTTAAACAACCCCCCTTGCATACTTAAGTTTTTAGCAAGATCTTTAGCTAAGATTTTTGGATGACCTGCTACATCGTATACATATTTTTCTGGGTACAAAGCTGTTAATTGACCACCAAGCTCTGGCAATACATCAATAACTTTAGTTCTTAAGCCTCGTAAACCAGCATAAAAAGTACCAAACAGTCCAGTTGGACCTCCGCCAATTATTGTTATATCAAAAACATCCATGAAAAAATCGTCTCCAAAATTAGTAAAAATAATTACAGTATTATAATTATATATAAATAAATATTGTACAAAGGAATTGTAAATATAAAGTAGAAGTAAATTTTAATTTAAACTTATCTAAATAAAATATATATTATTTAGGCTGTATTAAAAACTTATAACCAAAATGCAAACAACGCCGAAACAGCAACAATAACAAAAAAATTATCAACAAAAACAACTCGATAACTAAATCGCGATATTACCATTAATATACTTAAAATTATTTTAACAAATCCAACAACTTACCAGCCATCTTTACATCTAAGGTATGGCCTCCTTTAACACTGATAAATTTTGCCTTAAATCTTTGCGGATTATATCCCGACAACATGAGATCACCAAATAAATCTAATAATTTATGGCGGACAGGTTCATCATTAAATATCAGTTCTTGACTAAAACCATCGGGGGTTAAAGTTACCATAACTTCGTCAACACCTAATAACTTATGATCCTTAAGACTACCAAAAGTTCTTGCTAATCCAATATCTTCAATTAAAGACTTATCATTAAATTCCTGCCAACGTTTTCCAATTAAAGGATGTTGCCAATCCATTAAATAATTCAACGAAAATCGAGAATCAGGCAAGGCCAACAGATAACTTGAATTTTGTTTAAACACAACTGGTTCAGGTAATTCAATATCAGCTACCACCGGTACTGGTTTAAGCGAATTAGCATAAAACAAATCCAACCAAAGCTTAGCACTACCATCTCCTAAAGGTATTTCTGGACCATCGACAAAAATATCTAAATTATTTAGACCAAACAATCCAATTGCCGCCAAAAGATGTTCAACTAAGCAAATACGTTCACTCTTAATGCCTAAAACCACATTACGTAAGGTATTAACTACATAATTAGCAGTGGCCGGAATTTTGATTAAACTTTGCGAACTGGTTTTAAGGAAAAAATTAATACCACTATTTCCTGGTTTCAACTCGACTTTAACCATCTGTTTGGAAGTCAGTCCAATAGCACTTAAAATTAAAGGTTGAGCCACTGTATTATACATTTGTTAATATTTTTTAAAGCCAATTATTTTAATGAACAAGCTATGTCTCAAATAGATGTGTTTATTTAAGTTTAGCTTCTAATTCTTGAATTTGTTTTTTTAACTGCCGAAATTCTTTGAATATTTTCGGCAACTGTCTTATATGGGCCATTTGCTTAAATCGTTCCTTCGTATTGACCGCCGGAATTCCCCCTTGAACCTCACCATCTTTAATATCCCACATAACTCCAGACATTGCTTCAATAATCACTTCATTACCGACAACCACATGATCTTTTAAACCACAGTCACCAGCAATCACTACTTTATTGCCAATTCTAGCCGATCCGCCAAAACCATTTAACCCGGCTATTAAACATTCTTCACCAATAACTACATTATGAGCTACAACCACTAAATCATCTATCTTAGTACCTTGACCAATTTTGGTATCACCAATTGTACCTCTGGCTACAGTTGAATTAGAGCCTAATTCAACATTATCTTCAATCACCACTGAACCAATATGGGGTATTTTATGATGAGGGTTTGCAGTTGGATCAAGGGTAAAATCACCTTTTAAGCGTTTTTCAATAACCGAAGGGTCCTTAGTCACATAAGCAAAGCCATCAGCACCTACACTAGATCCTTGCTGTAAAATAACATTATTACCAATCGTAACATAGTCACCAATCGTAACCAAGGGATATATTAGACAATTATGACCAATTTTAACCTTGCCACCAATTACACAGTTAGGCATAATTATAGTTTCAGCACCAATTACGGTATTAGAACCAATAACCACATATGGGCCAATAGCTGCGGTTGGATCAATCTTAGCGGTATGATCAATTATAGCAGTTGGATGAATGCCTTTTTCCGGATAAAATCTTGGTGGCTTAACCATTTCTAAAATGTTTTTCAACGCAAATAATGGCTTGTCAACCATAATATGCGGTTTATTTAAAACATCTGGATAACTAGCCGGAATAATATAAGCCTTAGCTTTAACGTTAGCTAGTTCTTTTAAATGCTTAGGGTCAAAAACCAAAACCAAATCTTCTTCGGTGGAATATTGCGGATTTTCTGCAACACGGTCAATTAATATATTTTGATCACCAACAACATTGCCACCGCTAAGCTTGGCAATAAAACCCAACGTAACACTATTAGGTAATTTCACGTTAACAACCTTTACTAATCAGCAAGTAATTAAATATTATTTAGCAGCTGATTTGCTTTTTACCTTATCACTACCATTAGCACTAGTAACAGGGCTAGCACCACCACCGGGAACTAATCTTTTAATAACTCCATTAGTCAAATCCACACCACCTAATAGCACTGCCTGCTTAACCATGACCGTATCTAATTTACGACTACTGGCTTCAGCTTTAATAGCTGTGTCAATTGCATTTTCTAATTGCATTTCTAATTCTTCAGCGCGTTTTTTAACTTTTTTTACTTCATCATCAATTTGTGTTTGAAGTCGGCGTTGCAAGCCTTCTACTTCGGCCTGAGGTTTTTTAGCTGTTTTAGCTTCATCAAACTGTTTATTACTATCATCAATTAATTTGTGAACCCTGTCTTCAGATTTCTTTAATTCTTCAGCAGCAGCCTGAGCTTTAGGATAACTGGCAACTACTTTGTCACGATCAACTACGCCAACTTGTTCAAGAGTATTAGCCTTAACCGTATAACCGGTTGTGCTAAAAACCATCACCAAAAGGGCAATTTTTAAACTTTGTTTTGATATAAGCATTCTTCTCTCCAAAATATACTGACAACCACTTGTATTTAATCACTTTAATAAAAATCTATTTTCTAGACTATTATTAATAATTAAACATTTTACTATATAGGTGCAAAAAAATTCTGTTTTAGTAACAATTAAATTAATAAAATCTTTCACCAAAGCCAACTGTAAATACTGGCTTCATCCCACTCATAATTGAGCTTATGAGAGGAAAACCATAATCCAGTCTGATTAAGCCAATCATCGGTAAATTAAGTCTTAACTCAACACCTACACTAGCTCCCATCGAAGACCTTGACAATAAATTATTGTAATAACTATTACCCATAGATTGTCCAAAGTCACAAAAAGCTACACCTTGCACACGCTTGTCAATAGCTTGCACCAGTTTATTACTTGATTTCGGTAATAAGTGAGCGCGAGCTTCAACAGTCGCCATCAGCATTGACGAACCCGTTCCTAATCCAGAAAACATGGGATAACCTCTTATGCCATTAAAACCGCCAAGAAAATACTGAGCATATTGAGGACTAGCTCCAAGCATACTCCCACCTTGAATATTACTGGCAATCGTAATGCGTTTATTAACAGCTTGATATTTAGTAAAACTAGCACCTAACCTTGCATAACTGCCATTACCTATGCCAAGATATGGACTGGTCGACAATTTAGCCACCATGCCTTTAGTTGGATCAAAAGCACTATCCCGGGTGTCATAAGAAATAGAAGGGCTAACATTAAAAAATGTACCACCTTTTAATTGTGCCGAGCGCACCTGGTTAGCAATAGCATTGGCTTGTTGCATATTTTGAGCCTGGCCAATAGCTAAAGCTCGATCAGCTATACTAGTATTAATATTACTAGTGCCAGTAAACAAATTACTTTCATTAAACAACATGGTGTTTTCCGCAGCCACACCTAAATTACCAAACAAATTATGCCCTAAAGATCGGCTAAAATTAACACTGGCCCCAATCGTCTGTTGCTGAGCCTGGGATATTAAATAACTAAAATAATTACGGCCATAGCCCGATGTTGTCATTGATGTATTAGAGCCAAATAAATGCGGTTCCACAAAATCGGCCTGTAATTGAAAGGTTCTTTGATTAGCCAAATAGGCCGTGCCTAAATTATTTAACGAATTAGCAACTCCACCCAGCATCCCCATGCCAACCTGTCCGTTAATCGATAAAGTCTGACCCCTACCCCTAAAATTACTGTCGGCTAAAGTAACCGAACCAAATGGGCCAGCTAACGAGTCAAGCCCACCACCTAAACCAACAGTAGTTGTACGTTTTTCTTCAACTTCAACTTTTAGTAAATATTTATCTGGATCCTGTGGATCGGGAACAATACTGCGTCTTACGTCTTGAAAATAACCATTGCCGTAAAGATTACGCAAATCCATTGCCAGTTGATGTTCATTATACACACTACCAGCTTTAAGTTTAATGGCATTTTTAATAATAAATTCTTTCGTTTTAGTATTACCGGAAATTTCAATATCTTTTATTTTCCCTTCATTTATATTTAGTTCAACTGAACCATCAGGGTCGTTCTTGACATCGACAACTCTAGCTAAAACATAGCCTCGTTCATGATAAACCTGTTCTAATTTATCAATTGCACTGGACAGTGAACTTAAATTTTGGGGTCGACCTAATTGATCCTGAAAAATTCGCGAAATTTCTTCACTGGATAAAACATTGTTTCCATCAAAAGAGAACTGGGTAACTGGTGCATTTTCCTGGACACGAATTTTTAAAAGCACACCTGAATTTTTAAGCTGGGGCACGACTTGTAAACTACGATCATCAAAATAACCTAAGCTATTGATAGATTTTAAATCCTCCATAACTTTATTACGGTCAAATTTTTCGCCAGGCTTGGTTTTAACGACATTCAAAATATCATTAGTCTCAACCAAGCGATTACCTTCAATTTCGACTGAATCAATGACTAGATTATTAGGATCAATTTCTTTAGGACTTACCGAACTATCATTTAACGATGGCGAATCACCGGCATCACTTGTACTACTATTAGACTCAAGCGAATCGGTTATGGGAGTTTCAAATCCGGCCGGAATTTTAAAATTAGAGGCTTTAGCTAAAACGGTTTCATAAGGCAGTGCCAGTGAAATCATTAAATAAACACAAATCAATAAATTATAGAGCTTAAACTTATTGTATTGTAATAATTTCATCGGCAACATACTCAAAATCTTGATTTGACTGCAAGCTTGCGCTTAAACAATTAAAATTAATAATCTAACTAATAACTTACATATTCTAACATGACTACGAAGCATGCCAAGGTGTTCCTAAGCCTAAATTTGTTAAGAATTTGATTAAAATAAATTAGTTGTCATTATCTTCTTTGTTTAATGACAAACTTTTATAATAAATTATTAAAGAAAAATGCTGATTATCTAGTTTGGTCATAGAAAAATGCTATTCTTAAGTCGTTAAATGCAAGCAACACTAGAATAATAAATATTAATTAATATATGTATAAAGGTAAACACTAATGAGTTTCTTAAATATTTCCGATTTAAATAAGTTCTATAACGCCATTCCTGAAAAATACAATCAGGCCTTTAATTTTTTTAATCACCCTTTAACCTTAGTTGAAAAGATTTTATTTGGTCATTTAGCAACGATTCCTGAAGATAAAATTGTTCGCGGGGAAACTTATGTCTATCTTAAACCTGAACGTATTGCCATGCAAGACGCTACAGCTCAAATGGCCATTCTTCAGTTTATGCAGGCTAAATTAAAAACCGTAGCTTGTCCCACAACCGTTCATTGTGATCACTTAATTCAAGCTCGTGTTGGTGCCAGTCAAGATTTAACTCAGGCTTTAACGGAAAATAGCGAAGTCTATGATTTCTTAATGTCTGCCAGTCAAAAACATGGTATTGGCTTTTGGAAGCCTGGATCAGGTATTATCCATCAAGTTATCCTTGAAAATTATGCTTATCCAGGATCAATGCTTATTGGCACTGATTCCCATACACCCAATGCTGGTGGCCTAGCCACAATAGCTATTGGCGTTGGGGGTAGCGATGCGGTTGATGTAATGGCTTCCTTGCCATGGGGGACACGTTTTCCGAAAATTATTGGTATTGAATTAACCGGAAAACTTAACGGATGGACATCACCTAAAGATATAATTCTAAAAGTAGCTTCACTTTTAACCGTATCAGGAGGGACCGGAGCTATAATTGAATATTTTGGTGAAGGCACCAAATCAATTAGCTGCACTGGGAAGGCTACTATTACCAACATGGGTGCAGAATTAGGTGCAACAACATCCATATTCCCTTATGATGAAAATATGGAAATATATCTTAAAGCTACTGATCGAGAAGACATAGCGCAACTAGCTAATAAGTACAAGCAATACTTGGTAGCTGATCCTGAAATTGCTAAATCTCCTCACGATTATTTTGACAAAGTACTGACCATTGATTTAAATACCTTAGAACCTCACGTTGTAGGACCGCATACTCCCGATTTAGCTAGACCCATATCCGCATTTAAAGAAGAAATCAAAGCTAAAGGCTATCCTGACAAATTAAGCAGTGCCCTAATCGGAAGTTGCACTAATTCATCTTATGAAGATATGAACAGATCGGCTAGCGTAGCTAATTTAGCGTTAAAACATAACCTTAAAGCTAAATGTAATTTTTTAATTAGTCCTGGGTCTGAACAGATTCATCAGACAATCAAACGTGACGGTCAAATGGAATCGCTCGAAAATATTGGTGGCGTAGTGCTAGCCAATGCCTGCGGGCCATGCATTGGTCAATGGAAACGTGATGATATTAAAGAAGGCGAGTTAAATTCAATTGTCACCTCATTTAACCGTAATTTTCAAAAACGCAATGATGGCAATCCTCAAACTTTAGCATTTATAGCTTCACCAGAAATGGTTACCGCGTTTGCTTTAGCTGGCAAATTAAGTTTCAATCCTTTAACTGATACTATACCTGGCAATAATGGTGAAAATATTAAACTTACACCACCTCAAAATCTCGATACATTACCCCAAAATGGCTTTATCTTTAATCATGAAGGCTATATAGCTCCAGCTAAAAACCCTGATTCAGTTAAAGTTATTGTTAAAACCGATAGCGATAGACTGCAATTGCTTGAACCCTTTAAACCTTGGAATGGTAAAGATTATCTTGATTTACCAGTTTTATTTAAAGCTAAAGGCAAATGCACCACCGATCATATTTCACCAGCAGGTAAATGGCTAAAATTCAGGGGTCACCTGGACAAAATTTCCGACAATATGTTTATTGGTGCCATCAATGCTTTTTGTGAAGAGCCCGGTAATGGTATTGACTGTCTTACCCAAGAAAAAAATACATTGCCACAAATTGCCCGCAATTATAAAAAACACAATTTAGGCTTTTGTGTTATTGGCGATAGCAATTACGGCGAAGGGTCTTCTCGCGAACACGCAGCTATGTCGCCACGATTCCTTGGCTGTCATGCCGTAATCGTCCGGAGTTTTGCCCGAATTCATGAAACTAATTTAAAAAAACAAGGTATTTTAGCCTTAACCTTTGCTAATGCTAATGATTACGAATTGATTAAATCTGGAGATAAAATTAGTATAACTGGTTTAACTAATTTTAGTGTAAACAAGCCCTTAAATTTGAGCATTAAACATGTTGACGGCAGTACTCAAGAAATTCAAGTTAATCACACTTATACAAAAGAACAAATTGAATGGTTTAAAGCTGGTTCTGCCTTAAATACTATTGCTATGCAAAAACTCTAATCAAGTTTAAATTGGTAAACCACCTAATTTAATCCAAAAATTTTATCACTTTTCGTTTACGTTAAATCTACAAATAAATTAGCTCCTAAATTTCAAATTTTGGAATAAACATTCAATCTACCGATATTCTCATTATATTTCGCAAGCAAAAAATATGAAAACAAAATTTCAATACAATATTTTACGAAATTTTTGA